>CAYXXZ010000019.1:0-36458 GCA_964469165.1 uncultured Porticoccaceae bacterium | reverse complement strand
GACCCGTAGCCCAAATTTCCGACCGCTGTATCAGTTGACAGTTATCAGAGCTGGGACGGGCTGCCCCTGAAAACTGTGAACTGTGAACTAAAGTCGGAAATTTAGGCGACTGGCTGCTGTTGAGCTATAAGCCGTAAGCTTTAAGCAGGAGCCTTGGAAGAGCTGAGTTCTTCCAGAGTTCAACTTACAGCTTATAGCTTGCCTGGCCTCACGCAGACCCGTAGCCCAAATTTCCGACCGCTGTATCAGTTGACAGTTATCAGAGCTGGGGCGGACTGCCCCTGAAAACTGTCAACTGTAAACTGTGAACTAATTCAAAACGCCCCAAACGCATCGAGATCGTCTATCGCGCAGGCCGCGCGGCGGATGAATTCTCTTGCCGCGTCCTGTGGTTGCATGTTCTGCGGCTGCATCTCCGAGGGGCAAAGTGTGTTTGTCCAGAAGGCGAGGGCGGTGAAAAGCTGCGCGCGATACAGGTTCCATGCCTGATCGAAGTCCAGTGTCGGGCCGCCGCGGGCTTCGACTTCGGACAGGTACAGTCGCAGCAGATCCTGTTCCCACAGACGGCGATTTTCCGGAGTCAGTGCCACGGAAATCGCGTAGGCAAAATCCCGCGACCAGTGGCCGGCACTGCAGGTATGCCAGTCGGGAAGTCCCATATCGTCGCCGCCGCGCACGTACCAGTTTTTCAGGTGCACGTCGCTGTGAATCAATGTCCAGGGCAGGTCCCTATGTTGCGCCACCGCGCGCCGGGTTGCCGGGTAGACTTCCTTGAAACGGGCGAAAAGCCGTGGCGGGATCATGTCCTCGGCGGCAAGAAAGCCATCGTTACTGGATTTTTCCATGAAGACCTGTTCTTCGATGCGCTGCCAGAATTCCACGAACGTGGGCAGGCCGAAGCCGCGCTCGACAATGCCGGGGTGACCATTCATGGTGGTGTGATAGCTCGCCATCTGGCGCACCATGCTTTGTGCGCGGCCCTTGGTGATTTCGGTGGTATGGCTACAAAATTCCACCTTGCCGGTGAGATCGTCGAGAAGTACCACCGACGCAAAGGACTGTGGATCATAGGCGGCATGAAATGCCCGCGGTGCGTCGATGTCGAGCAGATGGCGTATCTTGCTGTAAAAGGTGACCTCTCCATGAGCAGCGCCGCAAAGACCCATGTTCATGCGGTTCATCAGATCGAACGAACCCTTGCAGAAAATGGAGGCGGGCAGGCCGGCGTTGCGACCGGCGTCGTTGTAGGAAAGGAATATCTGGCGCCGGTTGGTGGAGCCATCGTCGGCGGGGCCGAGTGTGAAATCCGTAATTGCCGCGCCCGGCACATCCGTGCAGACGAAGTGATCGAGCCATTCAGGGGTAATGGCCGCGTAGCTGGTGGGGATGTCGCTGGCCGCCACGGCCCTGGTGTTGCTGCGCTGATCGCGCTCGTACAATGTCTTGATTTGTTCGGCAAGATTATCTGATGACATTCAACTACTCTCTGGTTCAGGTGGCGTGCGCCACGTTTATTGATCGATGAAATATGCTCTGTACTATGCGTATACCTCAGCAGTCGGCCTCACTCTGACGTGAGATCGCCTGCCGGGCGAGGGAAAAAGCGCATGTGCAGACTCGGCACCGAGCGAAAGGAAATGATCGGCGAGAACTGCAGATCGTCATCGAGAATTTCCGCGCCCGCGAACTGCTGCGTCAGCGCGCTGAAAAACTCGCTCATCTGCATTTTCGCCAGCAGGTGGCCGATGCAGTGATGAAGGCCCGGTGCAAAGGTCAGTGAACGGTCATTTCTGCGCGCCAGATCCAGCGCTGCGGGGTTGTCGTAAACGCGCGGATCGCGGTTGCCCGCCACATACATGAGAATGACGATGTCGTCCTTCCTGAGCTGTTTGCCGTGCCACTCGAAATCCTCCGCGACGCGGCGGTTCTGCGACGTGGACATGGACGAGTAGCGCATCAATTCCATGATGGCGTCGGCCATGTTTTCCGGGTGCTCCGCCATGTAGCGCCAGGCGTCGGGATGGCGGGCGAGCGCCGCCACGCCGAGAGTCATGGAATTCACCGTGGTGTCGTGACCGGCCACCAGCACGACCTGAAGCGTGGCGACGATCTCCTCGTCGCTGAGCACATCCTCTCCATCGCGGGCGGCGATGAGCGAAGAAATGAAATCGTCCGCGCCGCGGGGATGCTGGCGGCGATCGCGAATCTGTTCGAGAAAATGTTCGGTCATTTCCGCGAATGCGCGATCCGCACCTTCAACCCACTCGGGCCTGGGGTTGGGCATGCCCAGTCCCATCATCACATCGTTGGCCCAGCCGCGCATGTTGCCATAGAGCGCGTCCGACAGCCCGAGCAGCTTGAGAATGACATTGCCGGGCAGGCGCAGCGCGACGTCGTGTGCGAATTCCACGTCGGGCTTGCCGTGCAATTCCTGCATCAACTAGGCGACGATGTCGCGCGCATAGGGGCGGATGCCCTCCACGACCGGCTTGCCGAAAGCGCGCATCAGCAGCTTGCGCATGCGGGTATGGTCGGGTGGATCGATATTCGTGATGTGGTGCCGGGCGTAGCGTATGAGGTTGGGCAGGCGCGCCGGCCATTCCTGTGGTGGAATCGCGGAATAGGCACCGGCTGCCTGACGCACGTTGCTCAGCGGCATGCGCCCGGACAGGGCCTCGGCCAGATCCTCGTGGCGGGTGACGACCCAGCAGCGGGATTTCTCGTGCCAGTGAATCGGGTCCGTCTCGCGCAGGGTATCGAGCAACGGAAAAAGTGCATCGCCCAGTTCGGCGGCGTAGGTCAGGTCCAGATCGTCGATGGGGGTTGTCACAACAGTCATGGGGCACTCCAGGTTCAGTGTATGGGGACCAGGTGCAACACCGTTCTGTCCGCCAGGGCCACCGTTGCCGTGGCACAGCCGTGTTCATCGGCGCTGATGGTGCGTTCGTCCTGGCCCTGCAGCAGATAGGTGATGCCGGGGCGCAGTCGCTCGAAGCCCAGGGTCTGGCGGAGCTCATCGCTGCCAGGGTAGAGCACGAGATTGAGATCCTGGCCGTCGCTCCAGGCCTGCGCCACCTGCACGTCCGGGTAGGCGGCATCGCCCAGCACGGGGCCCAGAAAGGTGTTTTCCGCCGGGCCGCGGTGGACGAGGTTGCGCCAGTCGTGGCGCTGCATGAGCCGCCCCATGAGCGCCAGGGCGCCGGCAAAGGTGGAAATATCATAGTTGAGCACGCCACCCGCGGTGGTGCGGCCATGGTGGCGGTCGAGGCCGCGCAGGGCAGCGTCCGCCACCTCGCGGTCACCGTGTTCGGCAGCGGCACACAACAGCTGCACATAGGGCATGGGGCCGGTGAAGCGGTAATTGCCGCAG
Source organism: uncultured Porticoccaceae bacterium (assembly GCA_964469165.1). GTDB lineage: Bacteria > Pseudomonadota > Gammaproteobacteria > Pseudomonadales > Porticoccaceae > CAYXXZ01. The sequence goes on along the minus strand of CAYXXZ010000019.1, from coordinate 33,088 downwards.
TCCAGGCGGTCCATCCAGCCCGACAGGTCGATGATCAATTCACCGTTGTCGTCGAAATGAATTTCGCGTTCGCGGATGAGCGCCCAGATTCGCTCCGACAGGTCCGGGAAATGGCCGTTGATCAGCCAGCAGTAGCCTGCGCGGGTCCAGAGCGCGTCGAAGGATTGAAAACGCAGGCCGGTGGTATTGTTGCGGCTGGCGATGATGCCGCCGTCGGCGTCCATGAACTCATTTTCAAAGTGCTGCCGGAACTCGGGCACCAGCGCTTGCGCGTGCTCGGTGCCGAAGACTCTGTCGTTGACCGGTATGCCGGTGAGGCCGAGCAGGTTGCAGTAGCTGAAGGAATGGGTGGGTTCGCAGGGGTAGAGAACAAAGGGTGATGCGGTGAAATTGCGCCGCGCCACGGCGGCGATGGTGTTGAGATCGTGCTCGAACACCTTGTTGTCGTTGAGATGAAAGCGCAGCGCGCCCGGTGTGGCGTAACGCCTGTCTCCGGTGTTGGCGGTATAGAAGCTCAGGTTGGCGTTGTAGAAACCGCCGAACATGATGTTGTCCCTGGCGATGGGGTTGGCATCGAGGCTGAGATTGCCGAGCAGATTTTCGAGTCGCCAGTAGCCCCACACACGCTTGTCCTGAAACTTCTCCAACAGATTGCGTTGCGCCTGTGACAGGTAGCCATGAAAGTTTGGCAGGTAGTGGCACTGTGCGAGAGCCAGGGCGTAACCCAGCTTGTTGAGCTGGTAGCGGATGGCCGATTCGCGAAACTGGTCGATGACGTTGAAGCCGTTGAACTGGTCCAGAGGCTGCAGGGCGCGGTCGTAGGCATATCTCAAGGCCATCAGCTGCTCTTCGCTGAGTTCGCGGCTCGCGGGCGCCGACGCACGCGCGGCTCTTGCGTGGAGCTTGGCGAGTGCCTGGGGAAGCAGGGTATTGAGTTCCTCGCGACGCACCAGCTCGCGATTGACGCGGCGCAGATTCTGAATGTAGCGCCAGGCCAGCACCGTGGCGGGGATGATGGCCGCCAACCAGGGCGCGTAGGACTGGATGCTTTCGCTGGCAAAGGCCGCCGCGACCAGGGCGGTACCCAGCCAGACGACGGGAATCACGGTGATTGCACCCATGAAAAACCACAGAAACCAGGCTGCGGCGAACAGCAGGAGCGACAACGCGAAGCCCAGGATGCCCCAGCCGCCGATGGCGAGGAATCCCGCACCGGGCATCCACAGCCCCAGGCCAAAGGTTTTCCAGGCCGCGGAGGCACCCAGCAGCAAGGGCAGCGCACCGACGGCGCACAGCCCCAGGTAGGCGAGCAAGGTGCGCCTGGCGAGGCGTGCGCTGACCTGCCCGCGCCGGGGCAGCAAGGGAATCGAATCCTTCAACGCGGTGTCGTCGAAGGCCGCGGATGCCGTATTCATGATGCTTTCCCCCGTTGCGTTATTTTCTCGGCGCTGGGAGGATGCCCGCTCACGCCTTTACTGGAATCTATACGCCGATGCCGCCGGGGTCAATACAGGGCAGGTCAATACAGGGCGCTTGTCATCTTCTTCGGCCAGGCGTTACTCTTGCCAACCTGCCTTTCTGGTGATGGCTGCGGCTCGTGGAACGCCGCTTATAACGTTTACGCCGGCCCGCAGTGAATTTGCCGGCCCGCGAATGATATCGAGGAGAAGACATATGGCATCGAGCCGCCCCCATATTGCAATGAGTCGCGACGAGATTCGCGACTATCTGGACAGCCATCGGATTTTGATCCTCACTTCCAACGGCCCTGATGGCTACCCGCATCCCATGCCCATGTATTTCTGGGCCGACGAAAATCTCGACTTCTACGTGGCCACGTTCCGCAAGACGCAAAAAATCAAGAATCTTCAGCGCGATCCCAAGGCGACCTTGCTGGTAGAGTCGGGCAAGGTCTACCACAAGCTCAAATCCGTGCTGGCTTACGCGCAGGCCGAAATCATCGATGACCTGGATTACACATTGAAAATGATGGACATCATCGCCGACAAGGATGTGCGACTCGGGTTCCCCATCATTCTCGATGGCGACATGAAATTGAAGTCGGCGAAGGAGCGGGTGATCGTGCGCTTTACGCCCGAAAAATTCATTACCTGGGACCACGGCAAGCTGGGCGGGAAGTATTAGGGCCTGTCCCCCCCGGCCCCTGTCGGAGTGGCCCCGGAGGCCTCCCGGCAGGGGCCTTGCAACAACCCAGGCTACCTGCAACATAAACAATCGAAGCGGGACCCTGTCATGCCACTCGAAATCATCGGTGCCGGCTTTGGCCGCACCAGCACCATGTCCACCTATACGGCGCTCAAGCAGCTGGGATTTCCCTGTTACCACATGATGGAAGTACTGGAAAACCCGGTCAATAAATCGCATCTCGCCTTCTGGCGCCAGGTGGCCAACGCTCCCGAAGGGACTCAACATGACTGGGAGCAGGTATTTGCCAGCTACCGTGCGACGATGGACAACCCGGGCTGTTGCGTGTGGCGGGAGCTCGCCGCTGCCTACCCGGAAGCCAAGGTGCTGTTGACATTGCACCCGCGCGGCGCCGACGCCTGGTATCAAAGCACGATGGACACGATCTACTTCACAGAAACCATGTGGCAATTCAAGGTGCTCGCATTCGCGACCCCGTTTGGTCGGAAATTCGCCGAAATGTCGCGCAAGCTCATCTGGCAGCGCTCCCATCGCGGCACCATGGCCGATCGCGAAAAAGCCATTGCGCGTTACCACCAGCATATCGACGAGGTGCGGTCCGCCATTCCCAGCGAGCGCTTGCTGATTTTTTCGGCGGATATGGGCTGGGAGCCTCTGTGCCGTTTTCTCGAAGTGCCCGTGCCGGACATGCCGTTCCCCAACGTCAACGACAAGGAAAGCTTTCAGCAAACCAAACGCAAAATGACGCGAGGCGCCTACGGTATCCTGGCGCTTGCCGCGCTGCTGCTGGCGGCAGTGGGCTACGTGCTGAGCTGAGTGGAACGGCTTGGGATTGCCGCAATGGCCTCGATGATGCCGTACTGAGTTTCCTCGTCGTTCAATTCCAGGCTGCAGTGGATGCTGTCGACAACATCGCCGTAGCGCGCCGCGATGCCGGGTGCAATCTCCTCCGGTTCTCCCACCACGGCAAAGGTGTTGAGGATTTCATCATCGATGGGCGCGCCGATGTCGTGCCAGCGGCCCTCGCGGGCTAGCTTTTTCGTTTCTTCATGAACGTTTCCCCAGCCGTGGCTGTCGAGCACGGTTTTATACGCGGGCGTTGATGCATAAAAGCCGATGCGCTCGCGGCATTCGGCGATATTTTCGTGAAATTCTTCCTCATTGCCGCCGGTGACGATGAACAGTGACAGCATGATTTCGAAATCGTCGCGCGTTTTGCCGCGTTGTTCGAGCCTTTGTTTTATTGCCGGGAGAGTAATCCGACGCAAATAGGTTTCGGATGTGAAGGAGTGGGTGACAAGACCATCGGCAAGGTCCGCGGCCACGTTCGTCATATAGGGGCCGACCGCTCCCAGCATGACTCTGGGGCGACCATGGCCGTGATTGCAGGGAATGAACTCCGGTGTGAGCAAACCATGGCGATAGGTCTCACCCTGAAAATCGAGGGGCTTTCCCGTTTCGCAGCTGTCCCAGATGGCGTGCAGGGCGTTGATGTATTCGCGCATCTGGCGCGCCGGCTTGCCGGACCATGGCATATCGAACCGCCGCTCGATATGAGGCTTCACCTGAGAGCCAAGCCCCAGCGTAAAGCGACCGCGACAATATTGGTTGATCGCGTAAGACTCCGTTGCAGTGAGCATCGGCGTGCGGGAAAAAGCCACACTCAGTGCGGTATAAAAATTCGCATCCCGTTGCCGTGTGGCGCACATCAGGGGCGCGAAAAAAGCGTTGTTCTTGGTTTCGATGCTTGAAAAACTCTTGTATCCCAGTTCTACCTTGCGATCGAAATCCGCAAGAACATCCTTGAGATCGATCTTGAGTCTTTGCACGACTTTCATTGCGACAAATCCTGAAAATGATGTGCGCATAAGGTAGCACGGGTCGGGCACGGCTGGGCAAACTCGACTATGCTTTGTGAAGCCATATAACAAGCAGCGTTGAGTACACCAATTTTTCCGCGCGATTTTGCCAGGAGGTTGAAACATGACATCCCCGCAGGCATTGCCAGATTCCGGTCGTGATCCGGTGGACAACCAGGCGGGCCCGCCGCCGCCACGCAATCTCTATACGACGGATCCGCTACTGCAAAAAGCCATGGCGGGTGCCCCTTATGAATGGGCGCAACCGCTGCTGACGCGCTTTGGCGAATTGATAGGGCGGTGCGAAACGCTGGCACTGGCCAACGACGCCAACAGATTTGCACCGCAGCTCCACAGCCTCGACAGTACCGGACAACGCCTTGACGAAGTGCGTTACCACCCCGCCTATCACCAATTGATGGAGGTGGCGATAGGCCACGGCGTGCACTCGATTGCCTGGACGGCGCCAACGGCGGGCCATTCGGTGCATGTTGCACTGGAATACCTGTTCGCACAGGTCGAGGGTGGTGTCTGTTGTCCCGTCACCATGACCTATGCGGGGCTTCCCCTGCTGAAGCTGGCGCCGCGCTCGATCAGCGGCGAGTGGCTGCCCAAGGTGCTCGGCACCGTTTATGACAGCGGCTACAAACCTGCAGCGGAAAAAGCCGGCCTCACGCTCGGAATGGCGATGACCGAACGACAGGGCGGCTCCGACCTGCGTACCAACAGTACGCGCGCAGAGCTGATTCAGGGCGACCTGTACCGGCTCTTCGGCCACAAATGGTTCTGCTCCGCGCCCATGTCGGATGGCTTTTTCACCCTGGCGCGAACCGGGAGCGGTCTCAGCTGTTTCCTGGTGCCGCGCTGGCGGCCCGACGGAACCCGCAATCCCTTCGTCATTCAACGGCTCAAGGACAAACTGGGCAATCGCTCCAATGCCTCGGCGGAAATCGAGTACCGTGACACCTGGGGGTATCTGGTGGGCGAGGAGGGGCGCGGTATCGCCACGCTGATGACCATGGTGCGCCATACCCGCCTGGATACCTGTCTGGCCCCGGTAGCGCTGATGCGCCAGGGCCTGGTGCAGGCGCTGCACAATGCCCGCCATCGCAAGGCATTTGGCAAGCTGCTCATCCACCAGCCACTGATGCTGACCGTGCTCGACGACCTCGCCCTGGAACTGGAAGCAGGCATGGCGCTTCTGTTCGCCATTGCCGACAGCTTCGATCAGGCTGCGACGCCAGAGGGGGAGGCCATGTCGCGCCTGGCATCGGGCATCGGCAAGTTTCTGCTCAACAAGGTGGCGCCGGGCCACGTGTGTGAAACCCTGGAATTACTCGGTGGCAACGGCTATGTGGAAGAAAACCTGATGCCGCGGCTGTACCGGGAGGCGCCGCTCAATGGCATCTGGGAAGGCTCCGGCAATGTCATTTGCCTGGATGTGCTGCGCACCCTGCACGAGTTTCCCGACTGTGGTGAGCGCTTCATAGCGGCAATCGCTCCCGCCACAGGCGCCTACCCCGAGGCGGCGACACAGGCCAACAGCCTGTATTCGTTGTTGAAAGCGCCGGGCGACGAGGACTTTCTGCAGGCCGCTGCCCGCCATATCGTTCAGGGTATGGCGCGCCTGTGGCAATGCGCACTGCTTGTCGACGCGGGTGAGAACGGGGCGGCAGACCGTTTCGCAGCGACCCGCATCAAAGGCGCGGGCGTCGTCTTTGGCGGTGCTTTACCCCGCCAGCCGTCGGAGGAAAATCTCGTCAGGGTGCTGGGCGAGCTGTAACCCGCTGCGCATCGCTCCCTGTCGGGATCCCCCTGTAGGAGCCTGCCCGCAGGCGACCCCACCCCACCGAAATTTGTCGCCTGCGAGCAGGCTCCTACAAGGTAAGGTGCGGGCGTGGAGCCCGTCCTGGCCATGCGGACCGACGTATCTTCCAGGTTGTAGGAGCTTGCCTGCAAGCGACAACCACCGAATTTGTCGCCTGCGGGCGGGCTCCTACAGGGGTAGGTCTCTGGCAAATACCTGTGCACTCCCTACAATAGGGCTTCGCGCCGCTGATCGCGGCCAGGGCTGGAGGGAGTAGATGAGTAACCATCAAAATAACAATGCACTTGGGCTTGGTCTGGGCATGCTGCTGCTGTTTGGCCTGCTGGTCAGTATTGGCGCCGCCACCACGGACATTTATTTCCCCGCACTTCCCAGTTTGCAGGCTTTCTTCGAGGTGGATGCGCCTGCGGTGCAAACCACGCTGTCGGTGTTTCTGGTGGGGTTGGCGTGCGGCCAGATCCTCTTCGGGCCACTGTCCGATCGCTACGGGCGTCGCCAGTTGTTGCTCGGCGGACTCGTTCTTTTCATTGTTGGTTCATTGTTGGCCGCCGTATCGCCGCAACTCTGGGTTTTGCTGTGCGCGCGCTTCATCCAGGCCATGGGCGCGGCTGCCGCTGTGGTCATCACCCGCGCCATGGTCACCGACTGCTTCACGGGCCAGCAGGCTGCGCGCATCCACGGGCTTCTCATGCAGATCATGGCCGCCGCCACCATCGTTGCACCGGTGATCGGCGGCTGGATCGTAGGTGCCTACAATTGGCAGACCATATTTTTTCTTCTCGCGCTCTTCGGCTTCTGTTGTTTGGTGGCCGCCTGGATGAAAACCAAGGAAACCCTGCCTGTAGAGGCGCGCGCCGCGGGAGGGCTCAACAACCTGCTCCACTCCTGGGGACAACTGGCCCGCAATCGCCGTTTTCTGCTGTTGGTATTGTCGTCTGGCTTCACCATGGCCGCGATGTACGCCGTGATGATGGGCAGCGCCTTCGTGTATGTGGATCAATTCGACTGGTCGGCCAGCAACTACGGGCTGTTGTACGGCGGCACCACCGTCTGTTTCATCACCGCGGCCTGGGCCAACGATCTGGCGCTGCGCCGTTACAGCCCCTGGCGCCTGATCGCCTGGGCGTTGCCTTTCCAGTTGCTCATCTGCGCAGTGATGGCGGTGGCCGCCGTTGTGGACGTGTTGACGCCTGCCATACTGGCAGTGGCGCTTTGCATACTGATGGCGAATGTCGCCTTCGTGCACGGCAATCTGGTGGCGGCGGTACTCGAGGAAGCGAGAGCGGTGCCCGGCCTCGGCGCGGGCTTGCTGGGTGTGGCCCAGTACGGCATGAGTGCCTTTACGCCACTTGCCGCACAACTGGCGGGCGGCACCGCACTTTTCTCCATGACGTTGTCGACACTGGCGTTCGCCGTGCTGGCGCTGCTGCCTTTTGCCTTTGCCCGCCGCAGTTTGGGCGACGCCGTAGGAGGGGTGGGCGGTCATAGCCCCGAAGTGCAATAAGCATCCCGGTGCTGGAGGGACGAGGTACGGGTTGGTGCCCCGCAACCAGGAAATATTTCACCTTCGGGCTTGACGGATCGGAGCTTCCTCATTAAGATGCGCACCCACACGACAAGTCAATTCCGCCTTAGCTCAGTCGGTAGAGCAAATGACTGTTAATCATTGGGTCGCTGGTTCGAGCCCAGCAGGCGGAGCCAAATGAATCAAGGGCTTACGGAATATCACCGTAAGCCCTTTTTTCTTGTTGAATTTTTTGCCCCACTTTCTGTAAAAAAATACTGAACGATTTACTGGCGGCGGGCGATCGGACGATCCTGGCCTCGTCCTCAGTTTTCTCTATAATGATGCGCAAACCTTTCTGTAAAACGCGATGAAACCCTTTTCACTGAAAAGCACCTACAAGCCTGCGGGCGATCAGCCCAAGGCCATTGAAAAGCTCGTCGAAGGCCTGGAAGCGGGCCTAGCGGCGCAGACATTGTTGGGCGTGACAGGCTCAGGCAAGACCTTCACCATAGCCAATGTGATCCAGCAGCTACAAAGACCGACCATCGTACTGGCCCACAACAAGACGCTGGCCGCGCAGTTGTACGGTGAATTCCGCGACTTCTTTCCCGATAATGCCGTGGAGTATTTCGTCTCCTACTACGATTACTATCAGCCCGAGGCCTATGTGCCATCGTCGGACACCTTCATCGAGAAGGATGCATCGGTCAACCAGCATATCGAGCAGATGCGGCTGTCCGCCACCAAGGCGCTGATGGAGAGACGGGATGTCATCGTGGTCGCAACCGTATCGTCCATTTATGGCTTGGGTGATCCCGAGGCTTACCTGAAGATGGTATTGCACCTGGTGAAGGGCGATCGCATCGATCAGCGAGTGATCTTGCGGCGTCTGGCGGAATTGCAGTACAGCCGCAATGACGCGGATTTCCGTCGCGCCACTTATCGCGTCAGAGGCGATGTGATCGATATTTTTCCCGCCGATTCGGAAGACCAGGCGGTACGTGTCGAGCTGTTCGACGAGGAAATCGACGGTATTTCGCTGTTCGATCCGCTTACCGGCGAAGTGTTGGGGCGCATTCCGCGCGTGACCATTTACCCCAAGACCCATTACGTCACGCCTCGCGAAACCATTCTCGGCGCTGTGGAGCATATTGCCGAGGAGTTGCGGGAACGGCTCGAACAGCTGCGCGGCATGGACAAGCTGGTAGAAGCACAGCGCATTGGCGAGCGCACCCGCTACGACATGGAAATGATGCGAGAGCTGGGCTATTGCAACGGCATCGAAAATTACTCCCGCTACCTGTCGGGACGAAGCCCGGGCGAACCGCCGCCGACCCTGTTCGATTATCTGCCCCCCGATGCCTTGATGGTGATCGACGAATCCCACGTCACCATTCCTCAGTTCGGCGGCATGTACCGCGGCGACCGCTCGCGCAAGGAAACGCTGGTGGAGTACGGCTTCCGCCTGCCGTCCGCACTGGACAACCGGCCCATGCGTTTCGACGAGTGGGAAAGGGTATCGCCGCAGGCCATCTATGTGTCGGCAACGCCAGGAAAATACGAGGCAGAGCATGCCGGACAGGTCGTGGAGCAGGTCGTGCGCCCCACGGGTCTGGTGGATCCACTGATCGAAGTCAGGCCCGCGCTCACCCAGGTGGATGATGTCATGGGTGAGATCAAGAAAACCATCGCAGCCGGCGACCGGGTGCTGATCACCACGTTGACCAAGCGCATGGCGGAAGATCTGACCGATTACCTGCAGGAAAACGGCATTCGCGTTCGTTATTTGCACTCCGATATCGAAACCGTCGAGCGGGTCGAGATCATTCACGATCTGCGGCTGGGTGAGTTCGACGTGTTGGTGGGCATCAATCTGTTGCGAGAAGGCCTGGATATGCCCGAGGTGGCCCTTGTTGCGATTCTCGATGCCGACAAGGAAGGGTTCCTGCGCTCCGAGCAGACGCTGATTCAGACCATAGGTCGCGCCGCACGCAATCTCAATGGCAGAGCCATCCTGTATGCCGACAAGGTCACGGGCTCCATGCAGCGCGCCATGGATGAGACGGAACGGCGTCGCCTCAAACAGATCGCTTTCAATGAAGAACACGGCTTGACACCGAAAGGTATTCAAAAATCCGTGGCCGACATTCTCGAAGGCGCCCTGGTCTACGGGCCAGGCAAGGGCAAGAAGCGCAAGGCAGCGGATGCCAGAGGTCGCTATGACGACACCGATTTCGGCGAAGCCGCGTCGTTGAAGAGCCTGGCTGCCCAGATCAGTGCGCTCGAAGAGAAAATGTACAAACACGCCCAGAATCTGGAATTCGAGCAGGCTGCGGCGGTGCGTGACCGCATTCATCAGCTGCGCGAACAGGAAGTGCGCGCTACTGGTTGAGTGGCTGGAACGGCAAGCGAGAGGCAGGGCGAGCTGTAAGCCATGAGCTTTAAACTGGAATACTGCAAGAACTGAATTCTGCCGATGTTTAACTTATAGCTTATAGCTCGACCAGAGTTCAAAGCTGGATCCTGAATCCATTATCCACGCAAAAATGAAATAACGAGGAAACCTCATGAAAAAATTCTCCGGGAAGACGGTAATTGTGACTGGTGGCAACTCCGGCATTGGTCGCGCGACTGCCATTCAGTTTGCCGAGGCAGGCGCACAGGTAGCCATCATCGGCCGCAATCCGGAAACCGGGCAGACCGTGGTGGATGAAATCCGGGAGCAGGGCGGTATTGCCAGTTTTCACCGCGCGGATATTGCCGACAGAAAGGATGTGGACCAGGCATTCTCCGACATCCTTGCCACCTATGGCCGTTTTCACGCGGCGTTCAATAATGCCGGGATTTCCAACGAAGAGAATTTTTTTGACGAGACGGAATTCGATGAGTTCGATCAAATCGTTCAGAACAATCTCTACGGTACGTATTACTGCATGAAGCATGAAATTCGCCATTACCTGGAGCACGGCGGTGGCAGCATCGTGAATTGTTCTTCCATCTCGGCCCTGGTGGCGCGCAAGAAACAGTCGGCCTACGCTGCATCAAAAAGTGGCATTCTCGGGTTGACCCGCGTAGTCGCGCTTGAATATGCAAACCAGAATATTCGCGTGAATGCGGTGTGTCCGGGCGGCGTAATGACACCGGCTGCGGAAAAATTGCTGGCGGAACATCCCGATGTGGCGAAGGTAATTGCCCGCCAACACCCGGTGGGGCACATGGCAGATCCCAGGGAAATCGGCAACCTGGTGCTGTGGTTGTCGTCCGATGAGGCCACCAATGTGATTGGTCAATCCTTCCCTATCGATGGCGGATATACCATTCAGTAGGCAAGCGTTTGTCGCAAGGCCGAGGATTTACCCGTTGGTTTTTGTGTGGTTCACAAAGTGTTCTGACTGATGACGGCGCGGTTGCAACGTCAAACCACTTCCCGGCCTTCGCGCCGCGCCTTGCGGGTGTCGCGCACCGTGGCGCCAATTATCACGGCCAGCACAATGAGCGAGATGATGGGCCAGATCAGAATGTAACTGGCCAGTATCAACGCCGTCGTCATGTCATCCTCCGCTGTCGTTCCATTGTTATCGCAGGCAGCACGTGGTTACCCTCGCGCGTCTGCCATGCCAGGCATTGCATTTTCTGTGGTGGGGTCGTCCGTTTCACTGCGATTGTCATAATTGCCTATGCGTTTGTTGATTTCGGCAAAATCAAACCGCGTATTGCTCATCAAGCTGACGCCGATACACACAATCGTGCTGGCGCCATAAGCGGTCAACGAAGCCGTCAGCACGCGATAGTCACGCAGAAAATCGTGACCGTAAATGGCCAAAAGCACGGTAACGGCAGCACTTGCCAGCAAGCCTGCGCGGCGGCCAAAAAAACCAAACGCCATCAGGCCGATAACGACGCCGCCACCACCTGCGGCGATCAACTCGAAGAACACAGCGATTGCGCCCTTCAGGGGTACCAAATTGAAGCGCACGATACAGAACATGGCCAGGCCTGCCACGACGGCCGAGGTGAAGGCTTTGTTGGTCACGCGATCCCAGTAGCAGCTGGCGATTACAGGAAACACAATGGCACCCCAGAGCGCGCCAACAAACACCAGCATCATGAGAATATCAAGAGACAAGCTGGCGAGGATAACACCGATGGCCGTGGCAACTACCATGGTCAGACGGCCGATCAGCAGCATTTTGCGCGGGTTGGGATGGTCCTTGGCAATATTCTTGCCGTACACATCCGCCATCATGATGGCGGACAGCGCGCAGAGATCGGCGTCGGCAGTGGACGACAGCGATCCGATCACCAGGATGAAGAACAACATGATGAAACCGGCGGGCAGATAGAGCGATACCATCTGCGGAATCAAATTGTTCATGTCGCCGTTCATCGGTTCAACGCCAACCAACAGGGCCATGAGACCGATCATGCCCAATCCGATGACAACGGCGCCATAACCGATAGTGGCGGTGATGAAGGTGGGTTTGATGTGATCTTCACGCACTGCGAAGAGTCGCTGCGAGATGGTCTGGTTGCCGATGGAGTACGCCAGCACGGCAACGAAGAAAGGTGCACCCTGGTTCAAAACCGCATCCACGGAAAACAGATTGGCCTGCTCTGGCGTGATCTTGTCCAGGTTGGCCACCAACGCTGCGGGGCCGCCCATGGCGAACAACAATACGGGAATGATAAGAATTGCCACCGTCATCATGGCAATGAGCTGCGCAAAATCGGTCAATACAGAGGCGCGAAACCCCGACCACAATGTGTAACTGAGGACACCCACCGCAGCAATGATGACGCCCACCTGAAAAGGCACCGGCGATAGTACGGCGACAAGCGCGCCAGCGGCAGTGAAGTTGACCATCAGGCTGATGGTACTGCCAAAGACATTGGAGATTGCCAGAATCAGTTGGCTCGACGAGCCGTGGCGGGCGTGGATCAGTTCACCGAGAGTATGCGCCTTGGGTGCCAGGGCACGAAAACGTCGCCCAAAGGGGTAGATGAACAGAATCATCAGCGCGCCCCACAGACCGTAATGCAGCGGCCCGGAAACGCCGTAGGTGTAGCCCGAGGTCGCCGCGGCGTAGAATGATGCCGCCCAAATCCAGGTCGCCGTCATGCTGGCTGCACCCATGCCAAAGCCCACCGAGCGGTTCGACACCATGAAGGCATCGGTATCTTCTTTTTGCTTTTTGATGGCCAGCGTCAGAAGGTAGGTGCCGCCGTAAAAGGCGAGCAATAACCCAATAACTGTCAATGTCGATAATTGGTGAAGCGAGACATCCTTCACGTCACATTCTCCAAAGCCAGGCAAGAATCATTGAAGGCAAGCTCAGCCAACCGCGAGGGCAGGGATGACTTGCCGAGAGAAAGGCCCGTGCCTGCACACTGCGTTGGGCTGCAGGCACGGGTAGACGGATTACCCCGAGAACATCAAGCGTACTTCAGCTGTACTTGTGGTAATTCGGACTCATCGCTCAGGAAGGCCTCGAGCGAATCATCCATGGCTTGCATCCAGGATGTGTGATGGGGCGGTGATTGGGTACCGGTGATGGTTGAGCGATAACTTTTGTCGCGATAGCCCAGGATATCGGCTTGTTTGTCCCGCAACCATGCCTTGAAAATTTCGGCAACGCCTTCAACATCGAGTTCGGGGTAGTCTGTATGCCGCAGTAAATCGCGCACATAGGCCGCCTGAAAATCCACGTCATCAAAAGCGGTTTCGAGCTTGCTTTCCCTTTCACGCCATTTCTGAATATCCTTCGCCATTGTTTCGGCGTCCGGCATATCGAAGCGGCCAAGGATAAAGTCCCTTGCATACCAGGCCTGTGCATCGAACATATTGAAGGTGTAATACTGATCCTGCATGCCGAGATAGATGAGTTTGGGGTTGCGCTCAAAAAAGACGCCCTTGTACAGGCCCGCCGGATACATGCGGTTGTTGGTTCGCAGCGTCAACTCATCGGGAAGGAACGGGAAGTGGTGCTGATACCCGGTGCAGAGAATGATGGCATCCACCTCACGCTGGCTGCCATCGGCAAAATGAGCGGTCTTGTCTTCCACTTTTGCCAGCAACGGAACTTCGGAAAAACACGACGGCCAATCGAATCCCATTGGCGCACCGCGATGACTGATAGTCAGTGATCGGGCACCGTATTTGTAACATTGCGTGGCGATATCTTCGGCAGAATAGCTGCTGCCAATCAACAAAACATCCTTGCCCTCAAACTCGCAGGCATCGCGAAAATCATGGGCGTGGAGGACGCGACCGGGAAAGTGCTCAAGCCCTTCGAAGTAAGGCACGTTGGGAGTAGAGAAATGCCCGGTAGCAACCACCACATAGTCGTACTCTTCAGAGTAGAAGCGATCTTTTTTCATATCGCGAACAGTGACCGTAAAGGCGCCTGTCTCTTCTGAATAACTGACCCACTGCACAGAGGTGTTGAAACGAATGTAATCGCGCACGCCGCTTTTCTCGACGCGCCCCATGATGTAGTCATGCAAGACGGCGCGGGGCGGATAGGAAGCAATGGGCCGGCCAAAATGTTCTTCAAAACTGTAGTCGGCAAACTCCAGGCATTCCTTGGGGCCGTTCGACCACAGGTAGCGATACATGCTGCCGTGTACGGGCTCACCGTAGGCATCGAGGCCGGTGCGCCAGGTATAATTCCACAATCCGCCCCAATCGCTTTGCTTTTCGTAGCACACAATATGGGGGATATCCGCGCCCAGGCGACGCGCACTTTCAAAAGCTCGCAACTGCGCCAAACCGCTGGGGCCGGCGCCAAGAATGGCAATTCGTGTTGTCATGTCATCTCCTCAATTTCGCTCCTTCCCTGGAGAACTGTCACAGTGGACAGGGAATGGCTGCGCATCATCCAAAGATGGGTTGCAATGAATACACGACGACAATCGGCAAAGTCAGGCCGAAGCAGAAAGAAAGCTTGAAAACAATGCTCATAGCGCTCGCTCGTTGAGCGGCCTATGTTTAAGCGGAATTGCGAATAATTTCGCTGTGTACTGCGCGGCAAAATCAAGCACGACTTGTGTCGTGAGGCGCGCATCATAACATAAAACCAGGTTTATTTTTAAGGTGGCTGGCCAAACCCTGTTTCTTCAGCTCAGGATTTGCTGATATTCAAGCGCTAAATAGCTGTCATGATGGGGGAAATCCACCCAAATGAAGCGGGGTTTGTCGGTGGGCGTATGAAGAGCTGTAAGCCGTAAGCTTTAAGTAGGAACCTTGGAAGAATTGAGTTCTGCCAGAATTTAACTTGAAGCTTACAGCCTACAGAGCAAATTACCGACTTATGTGCAAGCCGGGTTTGCGTCTCTCCTAGAAGCGGAAATTGAAATCCACACCCCAGGTGCGCGGAGCCGCCGGGCTGTAATGGTCGCCTACGCCCGCCGGATTGTTGGCGCAATCAGCACCACAGCTTGCCTGGGCAACCTGGAAGTTGGCGTATTTTTCATCCGTGAGATTCTTGCCCCACAAGGTCACACCAAAGGCCTCATCCGGGGTCTCCCAGGAAAGTGTGCCGTTGAGCACGCCAACAGAAGGTTCGTAGAGACGGTTATCAACTTCCCAGAAAAACTTGTCTTTCCATGAATAATCGAGAGAGGCTCCGACAATGCCATACTCAAGAGGTTTGCTGTACACGAAACCGATATTGAACGTGGTGTCGGGCGAACGCACCATGTCGTTGCCGGTAACATTACATTCCTGACCGACGGTCGCCGGGCTGTCACCGGAATAGGTCTTGCCGTCGGGACCGCGATGCGAACACAGGTTGCCTTCCTCAAACTTGGTGTACTCCGTTTCCAGCAGCGAAAGACCTGCACGTGCCGTCAGGTTATCGCTGAGGCTGACTTCGAGTTCTCCGTCAAAACCGTATATTTCGGCTTCACCGGCGTTGAGAAGGTCGGTGGAAGCGCCGCGGGCGATAACAACCTGCAAGTCTTGAAAATCGTAGTAGAAGAAGGCGCCGTTGAAGCGAACCCGTCTGTCGAAAAGGTCGCTCTTGAAGCCGATTTCATAGGCATCGACCAGCTCGGGTTTTACAGGTACCCCAGTCACACCCACCGTATTGTAGGAGCCGCTGCGGAAGCCACGGTTATAGGAGCCGTACACCATGACGTTGTCATTGATGTTGTGATTGAGTGAAATCTTGAATGTTGGTTCTGTCCAGGTTTCCTCGAGATCGACGCCATTGGCAGCTTCAAAGGTTTCGTCGAAATAGATGTACTGAACCACTTCGTCGGGTCCGAATACCCCGGGGGGGAAATAAATACGTTGTTTCCCGGTGATTTCCTTGGTTTCACGGGTAAGGCGCGCGCCCACCGTCAAACTCGTGGCTTCGGTAAAGTCGTAGGTCACCTCGGCGAATGCCGCCATTGATTGGGTTTCAATGGGGTCCAGGAAGGAAACCATGGCGCCGGGGATGGGGATGATGTGGTCACCAATGAGGGTGAGTCCGTTCGGGCCGCCATAGCCGCTGGTGTCATCGAGAAAAAATGCACCAACGATCCAGTCGAGCCGACCCTCGCCGTTGGACATCAGCTGGAATTCCTGCGTGAATGTTTCGGTTTCGTTGACATCCTGTTGCGCGTCGACGAGGCTGATTGGCAGACCGTCGTTATCGAACGTGTTGAACTGTTCGAGTTCCCTGTGAGCTGTGATGCTGACGAAGTCGGCCCAACTCATCTGGTGGTCCACTTTTAGCGTAAGTCCCCAGTTCTTGACGTAGGACGTGGCGACGGGACTATCTCCGTTGGGGATATTGGGAGGAATATTGCTGCCACCCGGCCAGTTGTGCTCGATGTCGTAGAATCCGCCAGTGTGCACGTGGCCGTTGGCTCCAACTGAGCCGGGCTGGAAAATTCTCATGTCGCCCTGGCCCGTTTCGTTGTTCTGCCAGTCGGCGCTGAACGTGACCTTTGTCTCTTCACCAGTCCATACCCACTTGGTGCGAATCCCTTCGTTATAGTCGGTTGGTGTGTCGTGGCCATTGTGAAGGTTTTTTCCCCAGCCCTCGCCTTGGGTGAGGTAGTTGAGAGCAATGTCGGCTGCGAGGTTGTCCGTAATGCCGCCCCCAATATAGAGCTGTCCCCGCCAGGTGTCGTAATTTCCGTAGCCCACCTTGCCGAACACCTCGGTTTCCTGAGTGGGATCCTTGGTGATGACGTGAATCAGGCCGCCTGTCGCGTTGCGGCCGAACAGGGTGCCCTGAGGGCCCTTGAGCACCTCGACACGATCAATGTTGTTGAAGCTCAGTGCCCCAGCGTGAGAGCTGCTCTGGTATACACCATCGATGTAGATGGCCACGCTTGCTTCCTGGCCACCCGATGTATCCTGGGCACCGATACCGCGAATGTAGGGAATGAAAACGTTGGAACGCATTTCCATGTTGAGACCGGGCGTGACCATTGCGAGATCCCGGACGCCATCCATGCCCGCTTTGGCCAGACGGTCAGCGGACAAGGCAGTAATACTGATCGGCACCGACTGCTGGGTTTCGGCACGGCGAGTGGCGGTTACGATGATTTCTTCGATTTGCGCCTGTACCGGAATGGACAGCGCAGGTGCAACAACAAGCGCAAGCGCCTTTGTTTTAAAGTTGTGTTTCATGGGTAGCTCCCCCGGGCAATCATGATTTTTATTCCTGACAGGGCGGGGCCGCTCTGCAGGCAGGTCGGGCAATGCATGAGCTCTGTACGTGGCAAGACCACTGGCATCGTCGATATTTTTGCAGTTTCCAGTTTTTTCTTGCTAGAGTCTGTCACATGCTGCCTGACAAGTTTAGACAGGCGGTCAGTAAATAACAATCGCCCAAAGCGCTTTTTTGGCTAACGATAATTAATGTGGCCGGTCCGGAGTCTGAGAGGTAATCAATTCGCGGACCGTTGTTACGAACGGTGACAGCATGCTGGAACTCTGCGATAACATTCATGTTTTTGATGATCTTTTCGATGATAAAGAGATCCAGCTGGTAGCAAGCGAGCTGACCAGGCCGGACTTTCCCTGGAATTTTGGCGTCACCCGCGACAAGACCGTCAGCAATGAAAGTCACCTGCGGTTTCACGATACCCATACCTTTGAACAGTTTCAGTTGGTCCATTGGTTCGCGGTAGGGGGCAGGTGGACGAACACCGCCTTTGCCAACATCATTCGTCTGGTTTTTTCGCGCATCGGCCAGAGGATTGGCAGCAATTCGCTGAAAGTCGAGAGAATCAAGGGCAACCTCCAGACCAGAACCCTGGCGCAGGGGCTGTACAATACCCCGCACCTGGACGGCCCCGAGGCTGGATTTTTCGTTGCCATTTACTACGTCAACGACAGCGACGGCGCCACCTATATTTTCAGAAATAGGGAAGCACCGTTCGAGGTGGAAAGAGAGATAAAAAGCAAGGCGGGAAGAGTGGCGATTTTTGACGGCAGCTTTTTTCATTCCGGTTGCCACCCCCGTGTCGACGACTATCGCATGGTGATCAATTTCAATTTCCGGTTGTAGCGAGCCTTGCCAGCATGGCGCGCCACACTGGTAAATTTCGCTACATGATTATTCATGCACTGTCGGATCGCGCCGCGGCTTGCGGCAACAATGCAACGTCTCGCATTCGCTCCGGACGCCCCGTAGAAAGACTCCACAAACCACTCCAAGTCATTGCCTGGCAAGGCTTAACAGGTTAGAGTGGCGGCCATTTCATCCTGCGGGGCCGCTCCCGCACAGTAATTGCCGAGGTTGCATTGTGGAAATAGCTTGCCTTGATCTCGAAGGTGTTTTGGTTCCTGAAATCTGGATTGCCTTTGCCGAAAAAACCGGCATCGAATCCCTGCGTGCAACCACGAGGGACATTCCCGATTACGATGTACTGATGAAGCAGCGCCTGCGCATTCTCGATGAGCACGGCCTTGGCCTTGGTGAGATCCAGGAAGTCATTGCAACGCTGGAGCCACTGCCGGGCGCCATCGAGTTCACCAACTGGCTGCGGGAGCGCTTCCAGCTGGTGATTCTGTCCGACACCTTTTATGAGTTTTCCCAGCCGCTCATGCGCCAACTGGGATTTCCGACATTGCTGTGCCACAAGCTGGAGGTGAACGAGCAGGGCAGGGTGGTGGATTACAAGTTGCGCCAGGCCAATCCCAAGCGCCAGGCGGTAGTTGCGCTGAAAAGCCTGTACTACCGGGTCATTGCAGCCGGTGACTCCTACAACGACACCACGATGCTGGCCGAGGCGGATGCCGGCATCCTGTTCCACGCGCCGGAAAATGTCATTCGCGAGTTTCCGCAATTTCCGGCTGTGCACACTTACGACGATCTCAAAAAGGCGTTCATCAGCGCCAGCAACCGGCCGTTGAGCTTGTAAAGCGGCGAGGAATGCAGCTGCAAGCCGTAAGCTTTGAGCAGGAGCACTGACAGAACTGAGTTCTACCAGAGTTCAACTTAAAGCTTACAGCTTATAGCTCCTTAGGAGCCCGTCACGCACACACCGACATGCCGCCGTCCAGCAGTAGCGTCTGGCCAGTGATGTAAGAGCCTGCATCCGAGGTCAGCAGCAACGCGGCGCCAATCATTTCCCGAGGGTCTCCCCAGCGTTTCAGTGGCACGCGCTTGCTCATGCGCTCGATGGTGGCGGGAGTCTGGGTGGCGGGCAGGTTGTATTCCGTCGCAAAGAAACCCGGTGCCAGACAATTCACGCAGATGTTGTGTTCGCCCAACTCGACGGCGAGGGCGCGCGCCATGGCCGCAAGGCCGCCCTTGGATGCGGAGTAGGTCGGACCGCGCCCGGTGCCCTGGAGCGCGGCAATGCTGGTAACGAACAGAATCCTGCCGTGCCTGGCCTCGATCATTCCCGGCACCAGGCGGTGAGCCAGTTCGAAATTGGCACTGAGGTTGATGTCGAGCAGTTCTTCCAGCGTTTCCCGTGAGGTGGAGAGAAACTCGCGGCGATCCCGCTGTCCGGCATTGCAGACAAGGATGTCGATACGGCCAAAATCTGCCAGCAGACGGTCGATCTCGCTGTTCATCGCTTCCCTGTCGCGCAGATCGAAAATGGCGGCAACGGCGCCGGGGATTCGCGACACGGCAGCGGAAACCTTTTCAGGATTCCGTCCATGAATGATCACCCTGGCGCCATAGGCGGCCAGGCCTCTGGCCATCTCGAAACCGAGACCTTCCGTTGCTCCGGTGATCAGCGCCGTTTTGCCATCGAGGCGAAAAAGAGTGCTCAAGGGCGCGGTATTCTCAGAGGTCATGACTTTCTCCCTTACGATTGGAAACACAAGCACCCCTTTACGCGGAGGTGTGCAATCCACATTCGCGCCCGTCGATGACTTTTGTCGGGTCGAAGTAGTGACGGCAGCTTGGCAGGTTGTGTTCCTGCACGTAGGCCTCGAGTTGCTCGTCGCTCCAGTAGAACAGCGGAGCCACGCGCAGCAGGCCGCGATTGTCGATGCTGAGAATATCGAGTGAGCGGCGGAACTCGGTCTCCTGGCGACGGATGCCGGTGATCCAAACCTGGCCCTTGAGATCATCCATGGCGCGCTGAAAAGGCTCCAGTTTCACCTGGCGAGAGAACTCCTGATGCAGGGTTTCGTCGTCATCCGGGTGAGGAATGCCGCCCATGAGGGCGTTGCGCCGTTCCGCCGTCATTTGCGGAATATAGATATGCATGTCGAGCTGCAGCTCCTGCATGATTTTTTCGGCAGTGCGATAGGTGTCGGCAAGGTTGTAGCCGCTGTCGACCCAAACCACGGGCATATCCGGAACAGTCTGCTTGATCATGTGCAGCATGCCCGCGGAATTCGGCGAAAAACTGGTGGAGGCAAACACACGCTGCCCCAGCCCCTGGGTCCAGCGGATGATGTCCTGAGGTGATTTGTCTTTCAGCTCTGCATTGAGTTGCTGAAGTTCTGACTCTTGAAACATGAATTTTCCTGAAACCTGAATGTCGTCGGCGGTGCCTGCACACCGGCGGGCCTTTTCACCCTAATCTCTTACCCAGCTCGGTACCGGCAAGCCCTTGCGTTCCAGCAGCGCCGTATTGAAAAGAGAGCTTTTGTAGCGGTGACCGTAATCACAAAGAACGGTCACGATGGTGTGCCCCGGCCCCAGCTCCCGCGCCAGTGCCACGGCGCCCGCGACGTTGACGCCGCTCGAGCCGCCCAGGCAGAGACCCTCGTATTGCATGAGGTCGAAAATGTAGGGCAGTGCCTCTTGGTCGCTGATGGTGAAGGCGTCGTCCACTTTGGCCTGACGGTAGTTGTCGGTGAGAATGCTGATGCCGATCCCCTCGACGATCGAGCTGCCTTCCGCTTCAAGCTTGCCGTGATGGTGGTAATGGCACAGCGCGGAACCGTCGGGATCCGCGAGCGCGATGCGAATGGCGGGATTGCGGTCCTTCAGGTAATTGCTGACACCGGCAAGGGTGCCGCCGGTGCCGACCGAGCACACGAACCCATCCACCTTGCCCTCGGTTTGCCGCCAGATCTCGGGCCCGGTGGTTTCGTAATGGATGCGAGCGTTTGCCGGATTGTCGAACTGGCGCATCCACACCGCGCCGTTGGGCTCGGTTTTCGCCAGCTCTTCGGCCTTGCGCCGCGCCGCATGAATATAGTGTTGGGGGTCGTCGTAACTGGCCTTGGGCACCAGGTACAGATCGGCGCCGTAAAGGTCCAGCATCTCGATTTTTTCCCGGCTCTGGCTCTGCGGCATGACCACGACGCTACGATAGCCGAGGGCATTGGCGATCATGGTAAGGCCGATGCCGGTATTGCCGGCCGTACCTTCGACGATGACGCCGCCGGGTTTGAGATCTCCCCGTTGCTCCGCATCGCGGATGATGCCGAGGGCCGTGCGATCCTTGATGGAGCCGCCGGGATTGAGGAATTCCGCTTTGCCGTAGATCTTGCAGCCGGTCAATTCGGAAACCTTTTTCAGGTAGAGCAGGGGCGTATTGCCTATCAGCTCGAGAACGCTTTGTGCCGTCAAAATGAAATTCTCTGTCTGTTGGTCGGACAGCCGTCCGATACGCACTGGGATCTTGCTGCGGAAGAGGGGGATTCCCTCTGTGCTTGTCGATGGCTCTGTGCTGTAGATGGCCGGGCCGACGCGAGCCAGCCCGCAACCACACAATCGCACTATTTTAGTACGTTTGCGCCGCGATCAACAGGGCGCCGTGCTTTGTGTACCTCAACGCCACCGCGAGAAGTCCGGTTTGCGCTTCTCGCGGAAGGCATCGATGCCTTCCTGCTGCTCGCCCGAATGGAAATGGTTTGGTGCCACCACGTTCATCACGTCGGAAATGTTCATGTCGAAATAGGGCTCCATGTGGCGGCGGAAGCAGTATTTCAGGCCGCGCAATGCCGTCGGGCTCAGCGCCAGCAGTTCGTCGCACCAGCGCTGCACCTCGGCATCCAGTTGCTCGATTGGCACCACTGCGTTGACCAGCCCCCATTCCAGCGCTTGCCGGGCACTGTATTGACGGCACAGCATCCACATCTCGCGGGCGCGTTTGTGGCCGAGAATGCTGGCCGCATGGGCCACCACATGGCCGCCGACGGGCGCGCCCACTCGCGGGCCATTCTGGCCGAACACCGCGTTGTCGGCGGCAATGGTGAAATCGCAGAAATAGGCGAGATGGTTGCCGCCGCCGATGGCGTAACCGCAGACTCTGGCAATGACCGGCTTGGGATGCTCGACGATTTCCTGGCCGAGATGGTAATCCATGTTCTCGAGGCCACCGGAGGCCTCCCACTCGATGTCGCCACCGACGCAAAAGGCGCGCTCGCCAGCACCGGTGAGGACGATTGCGCCCACCGCCTTGTCCGTGGCCGCCAGAGCCAGCGCCTGGCTCAATTCCTCCACGGTGTGGCCCGTCATGGCATTGAGGCGCTTGGGGCGATTGATGGTGATCGTCGCGACGCCATTGGCCACATGGTAGAGGATGTCTGTAAATTCTGGGGTCATGTTATTGGATCTCCGTAGGCAGTGTCGGAAGTTCAGGTTACAGCTGTGCGTGGGGCAGGGCGAGCTTCAAGCCATAAGCTGTAAGCGGGAGCACTGCAAGAACTGCGTTCTACCCGGGTTTAACCTATAGCTCAACTACAACCCGCAGCCCAAAATTTCGACGGATGTGCAAGCTGTCAGGCAACCTTTTTCAGTGGGCGAGAGCGTCACTCAGGCTCTCCGGGTGTTCCAGTGCACGCATGAGGTTGCGCACTTTCTGGAGCGCTTCTTCGTATTCCCGTTCGGGATCGGAATCCGCAACGATACCGCCACCGCCCCAGCATTCGAGCGTTCCATCGCGAGCCATCAGCGTGCGGATGGCGATGTTGGTGTCCATGCGTCCCGTGGCACTGATGTAGCCGATGCTGCCGCAGTAGAGCCCCCTGTCGACGCCTTCGAGCTCATCGATGATCTCCATGGCGCGCTTCTTGGGGGCGCCGGTGATGGAGCCGCCGGGGAAAGCGTCGCGCAACAGATCGAGGGCGTTTTTGCCGGGCGCGAGGGTGCCGGTAACGGTGCTCACCAGGTGGTGGACATTGGCGAAACTTTCCAGCGCGAACAGCTTCGGCACGCGCACGCTACCCACCGCGCAGTTGCGGCTGAGATCGTTGCGCAACATGTCGACGATCATCAGGTTTTCGGCGCGGTCTTTCTTGCTGTTGAGCAGGCAAATGGCATTTTCCTGGTCGCTTTGCAGCGTCGCGCCGCGGGCGATGGTGCCTTTGATGGGCTTGGTTTCGACCTGTCCCACCGACACCTTGAGAAAGCGCTCCGGCGAACAACTGAGCACCGTGCAATCCTGCCAGGCCAGGTAGGCACTGTAGGGCGAGGGCGAGGCGCGCCGCAGGAGACGGTAGGCTTGCCAGGGATCGCCCTGAAAGCGGGCGCGGTGGCGCAGCGCGTAGTTGACCTGGTAACAGTCGCCGGCGCGGATGTAGTCGTGAATTCGGTTGATGGCATCCAGATAGGCCGGCTTGTCGACATCGGCGGAAAACGCTGTCTGCAGGCTGAATTCCGCGTCCGCAACCCTGGTACTGTCCGGCGCCGCGCTGAGTATCTCCCGCACCAGCCGCAGGCTGTCGGGGTTGCACGCGGGGTGGCTGACCAGCCAGGATTTGCTCGACGAATGGTTGATGATCAGCGCCCAGCCGTACCAGCCCAGGTGCATGGCCGGCAGTACATTGTGGCGGGGGCGCGGCGGCAACTCGTGCAGCGTGCGGCCAACGTCGTAACTGCAATAACCGATCAAGCCACCGGTGAAAGGAATGTGATGAAATTCGTTACCCACCAGGCCCTGCTCCACAAGCAGATTCCAGGCAGCGTGAAACGGGTCACCGTCGATCTCGCGCGTGCTGCCGGCCCCTTCGAATAAATGGGTTTTGCCCTCCCGGTGCAGCAGCGTGATTTCCGGCAAGGCGCTGATGATGTCGAACCGTCCCTGCAAGGAGCGGGGTTTGCCGCTGTCGAGCCACACCGCTCCAGGGAGATGGCGCAGGCGGGCAAAGAGCCGCTCGCTATCGGCGGAAAAAGGGATTTCCTGAAGGATGGGTTGCGTCATGGTTTGAAAATTGCGGGAACAGCGGAGTCGCGGGCATGTTAAACCATTCGTCAATGTGTGAATATAAGCGCCTTTTTACACACAAGCCGGAATCTGGACTGCCGCCCGTAGCTGAGCGCTGAGCCGTAAGCTTCAAATCGAGTTCGGGGAGAGCGCAGTTCTTCCAGCGCTCTTGCTTAAAGCTTACGGCTTACGGCCTGCTCTGCCTTACGCAGGACAGTCTGAATTTTTCGCTACAGCGTAAGACCAATCCTACTCATGCCCATTAAAGGTGAATCATGACTTTCAGTACCCCCGATCTGTGCGATGCCAACCCGAACGATGTGCGCGTCGTAGAGCCGATGTTCAACAACTATGGTGGCAAGATGACCTTCGGCGGCGAGATCGTCACCGTCAAATGCTTTGAAGACAACTCCCTGGTCAAGGAAGCCGCGGGCCAGCCGGGCGATGGCAAGGTACTGGTGGTGGATGGCGGCGGCTCGCTACGGCGCGCGCTGCTCGGCGATATGATCGCCGAAACCGCCATGAAGAACGGCTGGCAGGGCTTCATCATCTACGGCTCGATTCGCGATGTGGATGATATTGCCGGTTTCGACTTCGGCGTGCAGGCGCTGGCATCGATTCCACTCAAGACCGAACGCCGCGGGATCGGCGACTACAACATTCCCGTCACCTTTGGCGGGGTGACATTCAACCCCGGCGAATACGTGTATGCCGACAACAACGGCATTGTGGTGTCGGCCAGGGCATTGATTTGATGGGGGAGGGACGGTTCTCAGTTAACAGTTAACAGTTAACAGTTGACAGTTATCAGTGGGGAGCCACACTCACTGAAAACTGAAAACTGAAAACTGAAAACTGAAAACTGAAAACTGAAAACTGAAAACTCATAAAAAACCCCGGGCAAGCCGGGGTTTTTTGCGGGCAGACAATCAGGAGAACTGATTCATGGTGTTGTCTTTGCCGCTTGCTTTCAGCGCAGCTTCACCGGAGAAGTACTCCTTGTGGTTGTCGCCAATGTCGGAGCCAGACATGTTCTGGTGCTTCACACAAGCGATACCCTGACGGATCTCCTGACGCTGTACGCCCTTGACGTAGGCCAGCATGCCCTGGTCGGCGAAGTAACCCTTGGCCAGGTTGTCGGTGGACAGCGCGGCAGTGTGGTACGTCGGCAGGGTGATCAGGTGGTGGAAGATACCTGCATGGGCGGAAGCGTCGCGCTGGAAGGTGCGAATGCGCTCATCGGCTTCAGCGGACAGCTCGGTCTCGTCGTAGTCCACGCTCATCAGGTTGGCGCGATCGTAGGCGGATACGTCTTTGCCTTCAGCAGCCCAGGAATCAAATACTTGCTGACGGAAGTTGAGAGTCCAGTTGAAAGATGGGCTGTTGTTGTAGACCAGCTTGGCATTGGGAACGACTTCGCGGACGCGGTCTACCATGCTCTTGATCTGGCCAACGTGCGGCTTCTCGGTCTCGATCCACAGCAGATCGGCACCGTTTTGCAGGGAGGTGATGCAGTCGAGAATGACGCGGTCTTCGCCGGTGCCGGGGCGGAACTGGAACAGGTTGGAGGGCAGGCGCTTGGGACGCAGCAGCTTGCCGTCGCGATTGATGACAACATCGCCATTCTGCAACTCGGCGGGGGAGATCTCATCGCAATCCAGGAAACTGTTGTACTGGTCGCCAAGATCGCCAGGCTCTTTGGTGACCGCGATCTGCTTGGTCAGGCCAGCGCCCAGGGAGTCGGTGCGTGCCACGATGACGCCGTCGTCGACGCCCAGTTCGAGGAACGCATAGCGCACGGCATTGATCTTGGCGAGGAAGTCTTCGTGGGGAACGGTCACCTTGCCGTCCTGGTGGCCGCATTGCTTCTCGTCGGAAACCTGGTTCTCGATCTGAATGCAGCAGGCGCCGGCTTCGATCATTCTCCTGGCGAGCAGGTAGGTCGCCTCGGCGTTGCCAAAGCCCGCGTCGATGTCGGCGATGATGGGCACCACGTGCGTTTCGAAATTGTCGATCTGGCTCAGAATGTTCTGCTCCTCGGCCTTGTCACCGGCGGCGCGGGCATTGTCGAGCGCGGTGAACAGCAGATCCAGCTCGCGGGCATCGGCCTGGCGCAGGAACGTGTAGAGCTCCTCGATCAAGCCGGAGACGACGGTTTTCTCGTGCATGGACTGGTCGGGCAGGGGGCCGAAGTCGGAGCGCAGCGCGGCAACCATCCAGCCAGACAGGTAGAGGTAGCGCTTGTTGGTGGTCTTCAGGTGCTTCTTGATGGAGATGAGCTTCTGCTGACCGATAAAGCCGTGCCAGCACCCCAGGGATTGGGTGTACACAGAGGTGTCAGCGTCATATTCCGCCATGTCCTTGCGCATGATGGCGGCGGTGTACTTGGCAATGTCCAGACCGGTCTTGAAGCGGTTCTGAAGGCGCATGCGAGCAGCGGATTCCGGGTTGATGGAATTCCAGGTCTTGCCTGCGTCGCCGATGACTTTTTCAAGCTTGGCGATTTCGCTCAGGTAGTTTGACATGTGTGTTTCCCGTGAGGTGGCTGTAGTAAAAGGTGCGCGAAGTGTAGACATCGAGCCATGATTTAACTAATTTATACTTTTAATTTTCACTATTTGCCGTATGAATATCGAAAGAGTCGATCTCAACCTGCTGGTTTACCTCGATGTTCTGCTAAGAGAGCGCAATGTGACCCGCGCCGCAGAGTTCATCGGTCTCAGCCAGCCCGCCATGAGCAATGGCCTGCGGCGCCTGCGGGAACTCTTCAACGATCCACTGCTGGTGCGCACCAGCGATGGCATGACACCCACGGAGCGCGCGCTCGAACTCCAGCCCATGGTGCGGGAAGCCTTGCTGGCGCTTGAAAAGGCACTGCAGTCCGATTCCGACTTCGACCCGGCGCGCGCGCAGCGCGTATTCCGCATCATGGTCAGTGACTACACCGAGGCCACCCTGATCCCGTCGCTGTTGGCACGTCTGCGCCAGGAGGCGCCCCATATCGTGCTCGACATTCTCGCCCCCAGCGACATGAGCTTCGAAGACGTGGAGCGCGGCAACGTGGACATGGTCATCAACCGTTTCGACAATCTGCCACAGTCTTTCCACCAGGTCACCCTGTGGGAAGACAACTACGCCTGCGTCATCGGGCGCGACAACCCCTTGCTGAAAAACTTCACGCTGGGCGCCTATCTCGCGGGCGATCACGTGTGGGTGAGCAAGACCGGCTGGGGAGCGGGCACCGGCATCAAACCCGGCGCCGACATCCAGAAGCTCGGCTGGGTGGACAAGGCTCTCAAGCGCCTCGGCAAAACCCGCACCATCCGCGTCTACACGCGCCATTACCTGTCGGCCATGCTGCTGGCGCGCCAGAAGAACCTGATCGTCACCGTGCCGAGCAAGGCGGCGCGAACCGTAAGCCACGAATACAACCTGGTGGTACGGCAGCCGCCGTTCCCCATTCCCGCCATCGAGCTGAAGATGGCCTGGTCACCGCTGTTGCAGCACAACCCCGCACACCGCTGGATGCGGCGCCTGTTGATCGAACTCGCCGCCGATATCGACCGCGAAAGCCGTTCGGAGGGATATCTCGAATGACGTCATCAAGGAGTAATGATGGACGTCCAGACTGGGGGGTACTTCTGCGGAGTCATCGGGAGCTCGGGCTGCAACCCGGCCTGTCGATTCTCGCTGCATACCGTAGGGGCAATTCATGAATTGCCCCTACACGCGCAGGAAAAAAACCGGGCTTTGGCAGCTTGAAGATCATGGCATGGAGATCTGCAAGTCCGTTTTCCGATCAATGGGCAATTCAAGGAGCGACAGGATATTTTCTCCCTCCGCAAGCTCGCTGCAGTACGCCCGTCTCGCGTGTTGAGGTACACTGCTGTGGCGTGGGGTCTCATGATCGACCCGCTGAATCATTACTAATAATTTTCCATCCAAGCAACAAAGGAGTTCTGTAATGTCTTCCTCTTCCGACGACAAGAAAGGCAGCAAGCTTACTACTCAGTTTGGCGCCCCGGTGCCGGACAACCAGAACAGCCTCACAGCTGGTGCCCGCGGCCCGTTGCTGGCGCAGGATGTGTGGCTCAACGAAAAACTCGCCAACTTCGTGCGCGAAGTGATCCCCGAGCGGCGCATGCATGCCAAGGGCTCGGGCGCTTTCGGCACCTTCACCGTTACCCATGACATCACCAGGTACACCCGCGCGAAAATTTTCGAGAGTGTCGGCAAGAAGACCGAGATGTTCGCCCGTTTCACCACGGTAGCGGGCGAGCGCGGTGCGGCTGACGCCGAGCGCGACATCCGCGGCTTTGCTCTCAAGTTCTATACCGAGGAAGGTAACTGGGACATGGTGGGCAACAACACCCCGGTGTTCTTCATCCGCGATCCGCGCAAGTTCCCCGACCTCAACAAGGCGGTCAAGCGCGATCCGCGCACCAACATGCGCTCGGCTACCAACAACTGGGACTGGTGGTCATCACTGCCCGAGGCCCTGCACCAGGTGACCATCGTCATGAGCGACCGCGGAATCCCCGCGAGCTACCGCCACATGCACGGTTTCAGTTCCCACACTTACAGCTTCTGGAACAGGGACGGCGAGCGTTTCTGGATCAAGATGCACTTCCGTACCCAGCAGGGCATCAAGAACCTGACCGACGCCGAAGCCGCTGAGCTGGTGGGCCGCGATCGCGAGAGCAGCCAGCGCGATCTGTATGAAGCCATCGAGCGCGGTGACTTCCCCAAATGGACCATGTACATCCAGGTGATGCCGGAAACCGACGCCGAGAAGGTGCCGTACCATCCCTTCGACCTCACCAAGGTGTGGCCGAAAGGTGACTATCCGCTGATCGAAGTCGGGGAGTTCGAGCTCAACCGCAACCCGGAAAACTTCTTTGCCGACGTCGAGCAAAGCGCGTTTGCGCCAAGCAACCTGGTGCCGGGCATTGGCGTCTCACCCGACAAGATGCTGCAGGCGCGCCTGTTCAACTACGCCGACGCGCAGCGTTACCGCCTGGGCGTGAACTATCACCAGATCCCGGTCAACACCGCTCGCTGCCCGGTACACAGCAACCACCGCGACGGAGCCGGACGCATGGACGGCAACTACGGCGGTCTGCCCCATTACGAACCCAACAGCTTCGGCCAGTGGCAGGAGCAGCCGGAGTACCGCGAGCCGCCGTTGAAGATCAATGGCGATGCGGACTGGTGGGACTACCGTCAGGACGATGACAACTACTACAAGCAGCCCGGTGATCTGTTCCGGCTGATGACCGCGGAGCAGCAGCAGGCATTGTTCGACAACACCGCCCGCAACATCGCCGCCGCGCCGGAATTCATTCAGCAGCGTCACATCGACAACTGCAGCAAGGCCGATCCAGCCTATGGTGCCGGTGTGGCGGCAGCGCTGAAGGCCCTGGCGTAAGGGAGTCGCTCGGGCTGGCGGCAATTGCCAAGGCCGCCAGCCCGAATTTCCGTTTTTACAATAAAGAGCCTGTTCACGATCTTGCAATTCGGCATTGTTTGGCTGAGTTTCACGTAGATGCCTGTAGGAGCCTGCCCGCAGGCGACAAATCTCGGTGGCTGTCGCTTGCAGGCAAGTTCCTACAGGATGCCCAGTCCGTTTACTATTCTCTGGTTCCCGGGCCGGCGCTCGAAGTGATCGAGACCCTGCATCAGATCTATTGCAGAACCGACAGGGCCTGAAGGCCACCGGGGTAATGGCGAGCGCCTGCACCATCAGTATTTATCAAATGAATACCGACCATAAAAACAATCGCTTTGCTTGATTATGGCCCAATCTATACCATTGCACGCTTAATTTTCGTTCGCCGGCTTGTCCGGCTCAGCTATCGGGATGACATCATGACGCTTCAATCGCAACAGCAGCAACGGATTCAGGTGGCGGGATTGCAGGTCGATCCTGCCCTTTATGCCCTGGTAAACGAGCAGATCATCCCTGGCACCGACGTGAACGTCGCGGATTTCTGGGCGGCATTCGGCAAGATCGTTGCGCAGTTCGCGCCCCGCAACAAGGCATTGCTCGAGAAACGTGACAGCCTGCAGGCCACCATCGATGATTGGCACCGGCAACGCCGCGGCCAACCTCAGGATTTCGCCCAGTACAAGAGCTTCCTGCGGGACATCGGCTATCTGCTGCCCGAAGCTGGCGATTTCACCATCAACACCGAAAATGTCGATGAAGAAATCGCCCGGCAAGCCGGCCCGCAACTGGTGGTGCCCGTCATGAACGCCCGCTTTGCCCTCAATGCCGCCAATGCGCGCTGGGGCAGCCTGTATGACGCACTCTATGGTACCGATGTCATTGCCGAAGAAGGTGGAGCGCACAAGGCTGGGCCCTACAATCCCGTGCGCGGCAATCAGGTCATTGCCCGCGGCCGCGAGTTTCTCGACGCCCATTTCCCGCTTACTGAGGGTTCTCATGTGGGGGCGACGGCATACCGCATCCTAGAGGGCGCCCTGGAAGTGACGCTTGCCAGCGGCCAGAAAGCGCGGCTCCAGCAACCGGAAAAACTCCGCGGATATCAGGGAAGCGCGGAACAACCGACAGCGATACTTTTGAAAAACAATGGCCTGCATGCTGAAGTTCAGATTGACCCTGAAGATAATATCGGTGCAACGGACAGCGCAGGCATCAAGGACATCGTGCTCGAGGCGGCGCTCACCACCATCATGGACTGCGAAGATTCGATCGCGGCGGTGGATGCGGCGGACAAATGTCTGGTCTACAGCAACTGGCTGGGACTGATGAAGGGCACGCTCGAAGAGCCCGTCAGCAAGGGCGGCAGCACCTTCATGCGGCGCATGAATCCGGATCGCGACTACCTGTCGCCGACCGGCGAGGCATTTTCACTGCCGGGCAGAAGCCTGCTTTTCGTGCGCAATGTAGGTCATCTGATGACCACTCCGGCCATCCTGGATGCTGCGGGCAATGAAATTCCCGAGGGCATCATGGATGGCATGATCACTTCGCTCGCCGCTATCCACGATCTCAAGGGCACTGGCGCAGTGCGCAATTCCCGCACCGGCAGCATCTACATCGTCAAGCCCAAGATGCATGGCCCCGAGGAGGCGGCATTCACCGACGACCTGTTCAACGCCATCGAGGACGCCCTGGGTTTGGCGCGCCACACCCTCAAGGTGGGCATCATGGACGAAGAGCGCCGCACTTCAATCAACCTGAAGGAGTGCATCCGCGCCGCGCAGGGCAGGGTGGCGTTCATCAACACCGGCTTCCTGGATCGCACCGGCGATGAAATTCACACCAGCATGGAGGCGGGCCCCTTTGCCGCCAAGGGCGAGCTCAAGAATCGCAAGTGGATCAAGGCCTATGAAGCCAGCAATGTCGACGTGGGACTGGCATGCGGCCTGGCGGGCAAGGCACAGATCGGCAAAGGCATGTGGGCCGAGCCCGACAATATGGCGGCAATGCTGAAAGCCAAGATCAATCATCCCCAGGCCGGTGCGAACACCGCCTGGGTACCGTCGCCGACGGCGGCCACCCTGCATGCGCTGCACTATCACGAAGTGGACGTTTTCACTCTTCAGCAAACGCTGACCAAGCGCGAGCGCGCCTCGGTTGACGATATTCTCGATATCCCGCTGCTCGGTGACACCAGGCTCAGTGCCGACGAGATTCAGCGCGAGCTGGACAACAATACGCAGGGTATCCTGGGCTACGTGGTGCGTTGGGTGGAACAGGGCATCGGTTGCTCCAAGGTGCCAGACATCAATGACGTCGGCCTGATGGAAGACCGCGCCACGCTGCGCATTTCCAGCCAGCATATTTGTAATTGGCTGTATCACGGCATTTGCAGCGAGGAGCAGGTGATCGCCACCCTCAAGAAAATGGCCGAGGTGGTGGATCGTCAGAACGCGGGGGATCCCAACTATCGCAATATGGCACCCGCTTTTGACGACAGCATTGCGTTCGCCGCGGCTCGCGATCTGATCCTCAAGGGCCGGGAGCAGCCCAGTGGCTATACCGAGCCACTGCTGCACGCCTACCGGCAGAAAGCCAAGGAGAAATTCGCCATCTGATCGGCAAGACAGATCCCGCTTCCGAACCACCCTGCAACCAGGCCGACGAATATCGGCGTGGTTGCGGGGTGTTTCTTTTGGGCGACATCCTACCTGCCTGAACGCAAAGGAAAATTGGCGGATCTCTACGGATCTGGCGCATTCCGGCAACAGGATTTCGGTGTCCCCGCTGAGAAGTAAAGGCAAGGTGCTGACTAATAAGTGATTTTTCTTATGGCATGGGGTTTGCGGGCCATGGATAGGTGAGCCATGCACTAATGGCATGATGCAAACCCGCTGGAGAGCAGCTTCCGCGGTTCTCCGGCCGCCTGACAGGAGAATCACCCCATGAACAAGCCACTCCAAACCATGCTTTCCGCCAGCTGTGCGGTCGTACTCTGCGCGGGTATCGGGCTTGCCGTCTCTGGTTGTACCACCAAGCAGGTCGTCGGTGGCGCCGCCGTGGGCGGTGCGGCCTACGAGTACTCCAACAAGCGCGCCATGGACGCACTCAAGGAGGACTATGACAAAGGTCGAATCACACGCGAAGAGTACGATCGTCGCAAGAAGGAAATCGAGAAGCGCTCCATCGTTTACTGAGATGCACTATCTGTACTCGTGCAGGAGCGCGCACAACCATTGGGGTGCAGGGCATACGGTCATCCCCCGCCGGTGAATACCCGAACGTCGATCCACGGCCGTCACCCGCAAGCCTCGCGGTCGACGGCGATATGGCGCTTGATCCCGGAAAGGTCGTGAACAGGCTCTGGTTGCCCTGCAGTCAGAGATGCAAGCGGCGGGATTCCAGATCGGGCTCACCATATTGCCAGAGGGTGTCGAAATCGCTGTTGAGGCGGCGCACTTCCGCAGGCGAGTAGAGACACAGATACCCCTCCTTGCGAGCGGGATCGAGCAGGTAAAGCAGGGCGTCGTCATCGCCGGTGATGAATTCTCCGTGTTCGATGCCGGGATTCTCGCCCAGGGTACGCAACTCGATGCGGCTCTGCAGGCGCCGACACAGGGCAATAAAAGGGTGGAAATGGCTGCTCAAGGAAAACGCGTCGCGCAACAGCACACGCACCTGGGTGTAGGGGTGAGACGTCGCCAGGGCGAGAA
>CAYXXZ010000018.1:0-39065 GCA_964469165.1 uncultured Porticoccaceae bacterium | reverse complement strand
CCGCCGATCTACCGCAAGGTCAACCCTGCGGATGCGCCCATCCTCACCCTGGCCGTGACCTCGAGCACGCTGCCTCTGCCCCAGGTTCACGACCTGGTCGACACCCGCATGGCGCAGAAGCTCGCCCAGCTGCCCGGTGTCGGCATGGTGAGCCTGGCGGGCGGCCAGCGCCCGGCGTTGCGGGTGCGCGTCAATCCCGCCGCGCTCGCCGCGCACGGCCTCAGCATGGAAGACGTTCGCGCGGCAGTGGCCGCCACCAACGTCAACCAGCCCAAGGGCAGTTTCGACGGCCCTCACCGCACCACCATTCTCGACGCCAATGACCAGATCCGCGACGTGGCGGATTACCGCGAATTGATCATCGCCTGGCAGGACGGCGCGCCGCTGCGCCTGGGGGATGTGGCCAGCATCGTGGACGGCCCGGAAGACCGTTTCCTCGCGGCCTGGTCGGGTACGCAGCAGGCGGTGCTGCTCAATGTGCAGCGCCAGCCCGGCGCTAATGTCATCGATGTCGCCGACCGGGTGCGCGAACTGTTGCCGCAGTTGACCGCGACCCTGCCCGCCGCGGTCGAAGTGGCGGTGCTGGTGGACCGCACCCACAGCATCCGCGCCTCGGTGCGCGACGTACAGAAGGAACTGGTGTTCGCCACCGTGCTGGTGGTGCTGGTGACCTTTGCATTTCTGCGCAGTGTGCCCGCCACGCTGATTCCCAGCGTCGCCGTGCCGCTGTCGCTGGTGGGCACCTTTGGTTTCATGTATCTGGCGGGTTTTTCCATCAATAACCTGACGTTGATGGCCTTGACCATCGCCACCGGTTTCGTGGTGGACGACGCCATCGTGATGCTTGAAAACATTGCGCGCCACCGCGAGCAGGGCGCTTCGCCGCTGGAAGCTGCCCTCAAGGGTGCGGCCGAAATCGGCTTTACCCTGGTGTCGCTCACTTTTTCATTGATCGCGGTGCTCATTCCCCTGTTGTTCATGGGCGGCGTGGTGGGGCGCCTGTTCCACGAGTTCGCGCTGACATTGGCGATGGCCATCGCCATCTCCCTGGTGGTATCCCTGACCCTGACGCCGATGATGAGTGCCCGGATGCTGCGCGCACCGGCTGTGCCAGCGCAGCACATTGGACGGGTCGGGGGATTGGCGCGTGTCATCGAATATTACGGTCGCGCACTGCACTGGGTAATGGATCGTCAGGGCGCGACGCTGTTGGTGATGGTCGCCACCATCGCGCTCACCGGGGTGCTCTACCTGGCGGTAAAGAAGGACTTTTTTCCGGTTCAGGACAGCGGCGTCATCCAGGTCATCACCGAGGCGCCGGCAAGCGTGTCCTTCGCCGCCATGGCCGAGCGCCAGCAGGCGCTGGCTAACCGCTTCATGGATGATCCCGCGGTGGCGAGCCTGTCGTCGTTCATCGGCGTGGACGGCACCAACAGTTCGCTCAACAGCGGTCGCATGTACATCAACCTCCATCCCCATGGCGAGCGCGACGAGCGGGTGTTCGCGGTAATGGAGCGCCTGCGGCGCCAGGGTGCGGAAGTGGAAGGTATCACCGCCTGGTTCCAGCCGGTGCAGGAATTGAGCATCGAAGACAGGGTGAGCCGCACCCAATACCAGTTCACGCTGACGAGCCCGGAAAGCGAGCTGCTGGTCGAGTGGGTGCCGCGGCTGCTCGCGGCCCTGAACGAGCGCCCCGAACTGGCCGACGTGGCGTCCGACCTGCAGCAGATGGGTCTTCAGGCGCACGTGGAGATCGACAGGGACATGGCGGCGCGCCTGGATGTCAGTGTCGCGGCGATCTCGGAAACCCTGCGCAACGCCTTCGGTCAGCGCCAGATCGCCACGCTCTTCACCCAGGCCAGTCAGTACCGGGTGGTGCTGGAAGTCGACCCGCGCTTTGCCAGCGGCACCGACCTGTTGCGCAACCTGTATGTTGCCAATGGTGCGGGTGGTCAGGTGCCGCTCGCCAGCCTTGCCAGGGTAGTGGAGCGCCAGGCGCCGTTGTTGATCAACCACCAGGGCCAGTTTCCGGCAACAACGATTTCCTTCAACCTTGCCGATGGCGTGGCACTCGGCGATGCGGTCGCGGCCATCGAGGGCGTGCAGCGGGAACTCGACCTGCCGCGCGCCATCGAAAGCCGTTTTCAGGGCGCGGCGGAAGCGTTCCGCGAGTCGCT
This sequence comes from uncultured Porticoccaceae bacterium, assembly GCA_964469165.1. Taxonomy (GTDB): domain Bacteria; phylum Pseudomonadota; class Gammaproteobacteria; order Pseudomonadales; family Porticoccaceae; genus CAYXXZ01. The sequence goes on along the minus strand of CAYXXZ010000018.1, from coordinate 36,888 downwards.
CGCCAACACCCTGTGGCTGATGTTGGCGGCGGTGCTGACCATGTATGTGGTATTGGGTGTGCTTTATGAAAGCGCCATTCATCCCGTCACCATTCTCTCCACGCTGCCATCCGCAGCGGTGGGCGCGCTGCTGGCGTTGCTGGTCACCGGGCGACCGCTCGATCTGATCGCGGTGATCGGCGTGGTATTGCTGATCGGGCTGGTGAAGAAAAATGGCATCATGATGGTGGATTTTGCCCTCGACGCACAGCGCAATCAGGGCATGTCACCGCGCGACGCCATCTATCATGCGGCGCTGTTGCGCTTCAGGCCCATTCTCATGACTACTCTGGCAGCGCTGTTCGGCGCCCTGCCGCTGATGCTGGCGCAAGGCTCCGGCGCCGAGTTGCGCCAGCCGCTGGGGCTGGTGATGGTGGGCGGCCTGATTGCCAGTCAACTACTGACCCTGTTCACCACGCCAGTGGTATACCTGTTCTTCGACCGCCTGGGGCGTCGTCGGGGTCGGGCGACGGACAGGGCAACGGCGGCGCAGTGAACCCGGCGCGCCTTTTCATCGATCGGCCCGTCGCCGCCTGCCTGCTGGCCGCGGCGCTGCTGATGTGCGGGCTGCTCGCCGCTCGCCTGCTGCCGGTGGCGCCGCTGCCGCAGGTGGATTTTCCCGTGATCGTGGTCAGTGCGAGCCTGCCGGGCGCAAGTCCGGAAAGCATGGCCACTACCGTGGCGACACCGCTCGAACGTTCCCTGGGCGCCATCGCCGGCGTGTCACAAATCTTTTCCTCCAGCAATCAGGGCTCGACGGAAGTCGTTCTTCAGTTTGAGCTGGGGCGCAACATCGATGAGGCGGCACGGGAAGTACAGGCCGCCATCAACGCGGTGCGCGGTCAATTGCCCTCCGGCATGCCCGGCAATCCCCAGTACCGCAAGGTCGATCCCTCGCAGGCGCCGATCATGGTGCTGGCGCTGAGTTCCGCGAGCCTGGCGCCCAGCGTTCTCTACGATGCGGCATCCACGGTGCTGGCCCAGAAACTGGCGCAGGTTGCCGGTGTCGGGGAGGTGACGGTGAGCGGCTCGTCGCTGCCGGCAGTGCGGGTTCAACTGGATGCCGGCGCGCTGCTGCACAAGGGCATCGCCCTCGACGACGTGCGCACCGCCATCAACCGGGCCAATGCGCCGCTGCCTCTCGGGGTGAGCGATGAGGGCGCCAGGCGCTGGCAGGTGCATACCAGTGAGCCGCTGCGCAGCGCCGCCGATTACCGGGAACTGGCGGTGCGCTACCGTGAAGGGGCGCTGGTGCGTCTGGGCGACGTGGCCGAGGTCAGCGATTCGGTGGAAGACCGCTACGCGAGTGGTTTTCACAACGACAAACAGGCGGTGATGCTGATGGTCAACCGCCAATCGGGCGCCAATATCGTCGCCACCATCGACGCCATTCACGAAGAGCTGCCGTTTCTGAAGGCGCTCGCGCCGCCCGGCAGTGAACTCACCGTGGTCACCGACCGCTCACCCGTCATTCGCGCAACGCTGAAGGAAGCGCAGATCACACTGTTGGTCTCGGTGGCGCTGGTGGTGCTGGTGGTGTGGGGTTTTCTCGGCAGCGCGCGCGTGGCGCTGATTCCCACGGCGGTGATCCCCGTGGCATTGGTAGGCAGCCTGGTGATCATGTTGCTGCAGGGGTTTTCGCTCAACAACCTGTCGCTGATGGCGCTGATCGTCGCCGCGGGGCTGGTGGTGGACGATGCCATCGTGGTGCTGGAAAACATCGAGCGTCATCTCGAAATGGGCCTTGCGCCCCGCGAAGCCGCACTCAAGGGCGCGGGTGAAATCGGCTTCACGTTGCTGGCGATGAACCTCGCTCTGGTGGTGGTGTTCGTTTCCATTCTCTTCATGGGCGGTGTCATCGAGCGCCTGTTCAGGGAGTTTTCCATCACCCTGGTGGCGGCGATGCTGATTTCCCTGCTCGCTTCCCTGACGCTCACACCCGCCCTGTGCGGGCGCCTGTTGCGCGGCAAGGGCAGGAGAGAGTCCCGGCGCGGTTTTTTCGCGAGACTGCGCGACGCCTATGGCGTCAGTCTCCACTGGGCGCTGCGCCACCGCCTGGTGACACTGTTGGGCTTCGGGCTGCTGGTGGGATTGAACGTCTACCTTTACGTGGCGATCCCCAAGGAAATCCTGCCGGCGCAGGACACGGGCCAGCTGTCGGGCTTCGTGCGCGGTGATGACGGCTTTTCCTATCAGGTGATGAAACCGAAAATCGAGGAGTTTCGTCGCTATATCCTCTCCGACCCTGCGGTGGCGGACCTCGTCGGCACCAGCGGCGGGCGTTCCGGTTTGACCAATGCGGAGCTGACCATAGGCCTCAAGCCGCTGGCGGAGCGCCGGGTTGCAGCGCAGGAAGTGGTCGACCGCCTGCGCGCCAATGCCCCCAAAGTTGCAGGCGCCAATCTGTTTCTGTCGGTAAAGCAGGACATCCAGCTTTCGTCCCCGTTTCGCAACAACGAGCACGAAGTCGTGCTGCGCTCCGATTCCCTCGCGGAACTCAAGACCTGGTCGAGGCGCATTTCCGAAGCGATGCAGACCTTGCCTGAGCTGGTGGACGTGTCGCGGGTCGGCGGCGACGAGGCGCGTCAGATGGTGCTCGATATCGACCGCGAAGCGGCACAGCGCCTCGGCATCGACATGGACACCGTGGCCACTGTGCTCAACAACTCGTTTTCCCAGAGGCAGGTGGCGACCCTCTACGATGAGATGAATCAATACCGTGTGGTGATGGAACTGGACCCGCGCTACACGGCGGACCCTTCCGTGCTGGGCCGTATCGACGTGCTGGGCGGTGACGGTCAGCGCGTACCCCTGTCGGCCTTTGCCACCTGGCAATACGGCATGAGCAACGATCGGGTGCGTCACAGTGGTCAATTTGCCGCGACATCCATCGGCTATGGATTGGCGCCCGGCATCACGCCACTGCAGGCGCAAGAGGCTATCGATAGCATGATCGATGCACTGATGTTGCCTACCAGCGTCCACCTGGCGCCGGATGTGTCGAGCGCCAGCATGGCATCCGGTATCAGCCAGCCCTGGGTGTTCCTGTGGGTGCTGATCGCTGTATACCTGGTGCTGGGCATTCTTTACGAGAGTACGCTGCATCCGTTGACGATTCTCTCGACGCTGCCCCCCGCTGGCCTGGGCGCGCTGCTGGCGCTCAAGTTGAGCGGCACGGCGTTCAGTTTCATGGCGCTGCTGGGACTGTTTCTGTTGATCGGCGTGGTGATGAAAAACGCCATCCTGATGATCGACTTCGCCATCGAGGCGCAGCGCCGCGACGGCCTCGCCCCGCGCGAAGCCATCCACCGCGCCGCCTTGCTGCGTCTGCGTCCCATCCTGATGACCAACCTGGCGGGCCTGCTCGGCGCCATGCCGCTGGTGCTCGGCTTCGGCGAAGGCGCGGAAATGCGCCGCCCGCTGGGGCTCGCCATCGTCGGCGGTCTCGCCGTGAGTCAGTTGCTGACGTTGTACAGCACGCCGGTGATTTATCTGTACATGGAAAGCCTGCGGCAGCGGTTGGCGAGCCGTTTCGCTGCGCCGGAGGTGAACTGAGCCTATCCTGCCGCCATGCGGCGAGTGGAAGCGACCTTGGCCGCGAACAGGGTTGGCAGTGAAAAAAACTTCGCGGCCAAGGCCGCTCCCACAATCTCTCCTGCAAGCATCATTCAAATCAGAAGCTGCCCTTGAGCGTCACCGTCGCACTGCAGGGGTTACCATAGATGTTGCAGCAGGTCAGCCCGCCGAGTTTTTCGAGAGATCAGGGTCGGAGTAACAACTCTCTACGCGATTGGTACTCCGACCCCGATCTGACTTATGTAGCTACTGTTTCCCGATTCCGATTCCATGATGGCTTCAGAATTTCCCTCGCAGCGTCAGTGTCCAGTTCAACGGCTCACCGTAATAGTTTCCAGACCTCGTTGAACCGACGGTCTGGTAATAGGTCTTGTCGAAGAGGTTGTTGATGTTGAGCGTAGCGGACCAATGTGAATCAATCTGGTATTCGCCGTGCAGACTCCAGATCGCGTAGCCGCCCCGAGTGAACTCGTAGGGAACCGAGGGGCCGGTCCAGGTTCCGCTGACTTCGTTGTAAGTACTCGCTGTGCCGCGGTTAAACTGCGAACTTTGCGCGGTGATACCGCCGCCGACCTTCCATTTCGACCACGTGTCCGGTAGCCGATACGTGGTGAACAGCTTGAACAGGTGCTTGGGTGTGATGGTGCTGAAGCGGCCGGTGGCCGCCTGTTTGTCTTCGTTATTGTTGTAGGTATAGCCGGCGAACAACTGCCAGCCTGGCAGCAGCTCGCCATTGATCTCGGTGTCCATGCCCTGGCTGGTCTGCTCGCCCAATGCCAACCAGCAGCAATTGCTGCCCAGTTCGCCCGGCGTGCTCGGATAGTCTGGGTCGCGTACGGCCTGCCCCTCCCGTTCGATGCGGTATAGCGCGAAGGTCGCATTCAGACGCCCCTCCCACAGTTCGCCTTTCAGGCCGATTTCGTAGTTGCGGCCGGTGATCGGGTCGAGCGGCGATCCCGGCAGCGGCCCTTCGAGGCTGCTGGCCTGAGAGACGTAGGTTTCAGACACGCTGCCGTAGGCGGACCATTGCTCGCTGATGTCGTACAGCAGCGCCCCGTAGGGGATGAAAACACCGTCGTCCTCGTAGCGCGTGACCGAATCGCCCCATACGCCCTCGGAGCCCAGCACATATTCATAGCGGCTGTAGCGCCCCCCCAAGATCAGCGCCAAGGGGGTCGATAGCCGCAACTGCAGCGATCCGAAGACACCGTCCTGACGATGCCGCATGGGATCGTAAGCATGATCCAGCGCCGGCGCCGGGGGCTCATCCGGTGCAACGGGATTGAATACATCAAGCGGCGGTGTGCCGAGGGACGTGCCAAACTCTGTCCCGTATAGCAGTGTGAACTCAGACTCGCTGTGGTCGGCACCCAACCGAACCTTGTGCGTGCGTCCGAACGCGTCGAACGATCCCGTCAGTGTCGCATCGACAGCACGTCGCATTCCATCGTTCTCGACGTAGAACGCGATCCACCGTGCCCCCTGCAGAGTATCGGGATCCACCGCCCCGCTCACGGCAGCCGTCTTGACGTCCAGGACAATGTCCGAATACATGGCATTGAACTTCAGGTTCCAGTCCTGACTGATCCGATGATCGAGCGTGGCGAAGACCTGGGTGACCGGGTTGTCGATATCGTTCCAGTCCGCGATAAACGAACGGCTGCGAGGCAAGCCAATGTCATCGCCGTTGGAATAGCGCGGCAGCCCGTTGTACCCCGCGACACTCCGGTTGCTCTGGTGACTGCCGCCCACGGTCAGCACCGTTTCCGGAGCGAGGTCCGCTTCGACGACACCGTAGATCATCGCCGTGCGCATGTCGGCCGTGTCGAAGAAATACTCGCGGTCGCGATACGTCCCCACCAAGCGGCCGCGCAGTTTGCCTTCGAATGCGAGCGGGCGGCTGACATCCGCCTCGATGCGGTAATCGTCCCAGCGTGCAGCCGTGGCCGAAAACCGCAGCGCGGCTTCGGACAACGGACGCTTTCTCACGAGATTCACGACGCCGCCGGGCTCGCCCGCACCGGAAAAAAGACCGTCGGCGCCGCGCAATACTTCCACGTGGTCGTACATGGCCATGTCGAGTCCCCCTGCAAACCCTCGCAAATAGCCCTGTGTCCCCGGCGTCGGAGCACCACCGTCGTACTGGAAGCTATTGACCTCGAAACCTCTCGAATAGAATAGAGAAGCTCCGCTGAAATTGGAGTTCTGCATCGTCACACCGGTCATCTGCGCGAGCACCTCCGTCAGATCGGTGAGGTTCTGATCCTCGATCCGTTGCCGCGTCACCACACTGATCGATTGCGGTATTTCGCGCAGCGATTGCCCCTTGCCGAACGAGATTTCCCGCGTCGCATACGAGCCGGTGCCTTCGGTTGTGGCGCTATTCATCGCGGAATCCGTTACCTTCACTGTCGACAGAGTGACTGGGCCATCGTTGGCTTTGATAAGAGTCACCGTTTTGCCATCGCTGAAGCGATAACTCAGCCCTGTACCTTGCAATAGCCTCTGAAGCCCTTCGTCGATGTGGTGTTCTCCCTGCAAACCCCCGCTGGTTTTGTTGTCCGTGAGTGTGCCGCTGCCACTCAGGTAAATCCCTGCCTGCTCGGCGAAACGGTTGAGTCCGTCGGACAAGGGGCCGGGTGGAATGTTGAAGGTGATCCGCGCCTGGGAGGCGGCGCCGCCCTGGGCGTTGGCGTGCCCGGACCAGAGCGCGGGCAGCGCTGTGGCGGTGGTGTATGCCAGACCAGCACAGGCGAGATGAATAGCCAGCGCCAGGGTGGTTGTGCGAGCGGTGTTCTTACTGCTGTTGGTTGTGATCGTGGATTGCATTGACGAGACTCCCTCGAGGTCAGAATGTCTGTTTTCTCCCTTTACACGGGCGAATCAGAAAAAGGGGAAGCTCGAAGTAAAAACAAACCCGTAGGTTGGGCTGAGGAACGAAGCCCAACATCGAGGCTGAAATTGTTGGGCTTCGTTCCTCAGCCCAACCTACGGCGGGATGCAATGGGATCGGACGAAATCACTGGCGCGGCTCCAGCGTCACCCACCAGGGCAGCAAGTGGTTGACGCGGATGGGCAGGGCGTTTTCCAGCATCGCCAGGGCGTGGCCGGGATCGTCGGCGGGATAGGTTCCCATCACCTTGAGATTGGCGATCGCCGGGTCGACACCGAGATGACCCCGCTGGTAGCGCGACAATTCCCCGGCCAGTTCCCGAAGAGAAATATCGTCCGCGACGATCAGGCCGCTGGCCCAGGCCCGGCGCGCGCGTTGCGCGGGCTGCGCGGCGGCTATCGCCTGTGCGCTGATCCGCCGTCCACACGCCGGCAAGCCATTGCGTGGCCGCCGGCAAGGGTGAATGGTGCCAGGTGAGCCAGGCCGCGGCACAGGCCAGCCCGCCGCCCAGCAGGTTGCGCCGGGTCAGCCTCTTGGCGCGGGTGGCGTTGAGAATCCTGCCCGCGCCGCGCTGGCCGGCGTGTTGTTGCGCCTCCTGAAAGCGCTGGCCGACCCGCTCGACATAATGCCAGGCACGTTGATGTTCGGGGTCGCCGTTGAGCCAGGCGCGCCAGTGGATGCGGTCCTGCTCACTGGCCTCCTCATCGGCGAGGGTGGCGAACCATTCCGCGGCCTGCTGGAGAACGCGGTGGTCAGGCAGGGCAGGGGTGTTGGCGCCTTTCATCCCGGCAGGGCCTCGTGAAAGCGCGCCTCGATCAGCAGGCATTCCAACATGGCCTTGGCCATCCAGGTTTTGACCGTGCGCTCGGAAACCGCTATTTTTTCCGCGATCTGCTTGTAGGTGAGTCCTTCCATCTGGGAAAGCACGAAGGCGGTAGCCACTTTTTCGGGCAGGCGGCGCAACATGTCGTCGAGTTCGCAGAAGGTCTCGACGATGATGGCGTGGTCCTCCGGCGACAGGTCCAGGGGCTCCGGTCTGGCGGCAAGCACTTCCAGCCAGGCCTGCTCGACGGCTTTGCGGCGCCACATGTCGATGCACAGGCGGTTGGCCACGGTACGCAGGTAGCTGCGGGCGCTGTCGATGTTGTCCAGGTGGCGCGGCTTGGTCAGCAGGCGCAGAAAGGTATCGTGAGCGAGGTCGGCGGCGAGTTCACGGCAGCCCACGCGCCGGCACAGCCAGCTGTGCAGCCAACTGTGATGGCGCCGGTACAACTGTTCGTTGTCCTGGCGGTTGTCGAGGGCGGTCGTCGTCATGAGGCTGCGGGTGGGTTGATGACGCCTGACGGCAAATGCCTATCGTTGCGCCGTGGCTGCGGTTGTGGGTGTTTTCATAAATGATAATTATTATCGAGTGTAATCGCAACAGACTGCCGGCCAGTCATGGCGGAGATTTGCCCTGCTGCGTCACAAAAGTGCTCCCGCGAGAGGCGCGGGAGCGGTGGCCATTCAATAGGAATAGCGCAGACTGAGGAAAGCGCTGCGCGGCGTGCCGTACCAGACACCGTTGCCGCCGAGGCTGTTGAAATAGCTCTTGTCGAAGAGGTTGTTGACGTTGAGCGTCGCCGACAGGTTGGAGGTGATCCGGTACGCCGCCATCAGGTCTACAGTGGTGACGCCGCCCTGCCCGAGATGGGAACAACTCGACGCCACGCAATCGTTTTCAAGCGAGTCCTGCCAGAGCAGGTTGCCGCCGACGGTCACACCCTCGAGAACGCCGGTGAGCCTGTAGGCGCTGAACAGCTTGAAGGTGTCCGAGGGAACGTAGGCCAGCCGCCTCTCGCCGTTGGCGTCGCGCGGATCGGTATGGCTGTAGCCGCCTCCCACCTCCCAGCGCGGTGTGAGCTGTCCGGCGATTTCCAGTTCGAAGCCCGTTGTTTTGGTGCCGTCGATGCCTTCGTAGACGTAATCGCCGGTCGGCCCGTAATTGACCGACCCGCCCGGTCCCGGCACGTATTCGGGCACGTTGTCCTTTTTCGTGCGGTAGTAGGCGCCGGAGATGTTGAGGCGGTCGTCGAAGAACGCCAGCTTCACGCCGCCCTCGAGGTTGGAGCCCACCGCGGGGTCGAGCAGGTCGCCGTTGGCGTCGCGCTGACTGGCGGGCTTGAAGATGTCGGTATAGCTCGCGTAGACCGACAGGTAGTCGGTGACGTCGACCACGATGCCGGCATAGGGCGTGACTTCATCCTTCACTTCGGTCGAAGGGCCGCGGGTGACTGCGCCTTCGGTATCGTAGCGGTCGCGGCGCGTCTTCCAGTTGCTGAGCCGCGCGCCGAGAAGAACGGTCACGGCGTCGGCGGGTTTCAGGCGCGTCGCCAGATAGGCGCCGCTCTGCCAGTCGTAATTTCTGGAGCCGCCGCCGGCCGCGCTCACGTCCAGGCGCCCGAAGCCGCTACCGCCGGTGCGCACGAAGTCGTAGAACTGTTCCACCGTCAGGGGATCATCGGAATAGTAGTCGTCGTTGTAGTTTCCGCCGTCGTCGTCGGAGTGCGAATGGCTCACACCCAGCACCAACTCGTGCTCGCGTCCCAGCAACTGGTAGGGGCCGATGGCGTGGAAGCGGGCGGAATCGAGCGTGCCGTCGCCCGCCCAGCGGCCCGCCGAATAATCCATGCCGCCGAGCCAATTGAGGAGTAGAGCCCCGGCCATGATATTGTCGTAGCGCCGCTCGGCGCGTTCCAGGTCGAGCTCCAGCCGCCAGCCATTGTCGAAGAAATGCTCCACCGAGGCGATGTACGTCAGGTTGCGCCGCAGGGCGGAGGCCCAGTCGGCGCCGGCGTTGGCGGAGCGCGGCAGGCCGATGGGGCTGCCGTCCAGCAGGAAGAACGGCATGCCGGCGCGGTCGCCGCCGACGGTCTCGATGTCCTGATACTCGATGCCGGCGGTGACCAGGGTGGAAGAGCCCACGTCGGTTTCCACCACGCCGTACAGCACTTTCTTTTCCAAGCCCAGACGGTCGATGAAATCCTCGCTGTCCTGCCAGGCGCTGACGACACGGCCACGGACCCGCCCGCCGGCGGTGAGCGGCCCGCTGATGTCACCCTCCACGCGGTGGTGATCCCAGGAGCCGTACCTGGCGGTGGCATGGGCCTGGAAATCCGCCGTGGGCAGCTTGCGCACCATGTTGACGGCGCCGGACGGCTCACCCACGCCACTGAGCAGGCCACTGGCGCCGCGCAGCACTTCGACGCGGTCGAACAGCACGGTGTCGGCGACGTCGCCCCGGTAGCCGAAGCGGGTGCCCTGGGGCACGCCGTCCACCTGGTAGTTCTCCAGCATGAAGCCACGGGAGTAGACGGTGTTGAGGTCGCTGCCGAGGGCGCCGCCCTGCGAGACATAGACGCCGGTGGCCTGTTGGAGCACGTCCTTGATCTCGTTCAGTCCCTGGTCCTCGATGCGCTGCCGGGTGACCACGGTCACGGACTGCGGTGTTTCCCGGAGCGACAGATCCAGGCGCGTGGCCGTGTTGGTCAGCCCCGTGGTGTATGACCCTGTGCCTTCGGTGACACCCTCGACCCTGACCGTCGGCAGCGTCGTGGCGCCCCCCGCCTGCGGCGATGAGCGTATGACGATGAAGCTGTCATTCGCCTGGCGCACGGCCTGCAAACCGGTGCCCCGCAGGAGGACGTCCAGCCCCTGCTCGACGGCGTAATCGCCCTTCAGGCCCGCGGTGTGCTTGTTCTCGCTGAGACCGCCGCTGACTGAAACCAGCACGCCGCTCTGCTGGCCGAACTGCGCCAGCGCGGCGTCCAGGGAGCCGGCCTGGATCTGGAAGTTGCGGCTGGCCTGCTGCACGCTGTCAGCGTGAACGGACGCCGTCGGCACCAGGGCGGACAGACCCAGGCCGACGGCCAGGGCCAGGGGGCGAAAGATTTGTTTGCGCGGTGCGCGTTGTTGTGAGCGATTGTGGTTCTTGGTATGGCTGGACGACATCGGTGATTTCCTGGCTGGTGAATGTCATTGCCGAGGCGGGGTGAAACACCGCATCGGCCCCTCTCAACCAGGAGGCCCCGCGAAATGAAAAAATCTGCCCGCGTTCCTGAAATTTTTTTGCTGGTGGCATTTCGACCGCAGCGGCGTAGGTTGGGCTGACGCAGGAAGCCCAAAAATGTAGATGCGCCTCACAGGTGTTGGGCTTCCTGCGTCAGCCCAACCTACAGGCATCCCCGGTTTGACTCAGGCCGGCATGAGCCGCACCCAGTAGCGGCCGAGGCGCTGCTGGCGAACCGGCAGGATCTGGCAGAGGTTTTCGAGGATGGCGTCCGTGTCGGCGATGGGAAAACTGCCGGACAGGGTGAGTGCGGCGATTTCGTCGGCGCAGCTCAGGTGGCCGGGCCGGTAGCGCGCCAGCTGCGCCACGAAATCGCCGAGTGCCGTGCGCTCGGCGCTGAGCAGGCCCTGGCGCCAGCTCAGGCTGAGGGGCGACACGGCGAAGCGCACAACCTCGCCGCCGCGCCGTGCAAGGCCCTCGCCCGCGCCGACGAGGTGGGCGGTGGTACCGAGAATACAGTTCACCCGGCCGGCCACAACGCGCAGCGTGCAGTCGCCGCCCTGCCGGAACAGGCTGAAGTCGCTGCCCGCCGCTGGTGTGAAGAGACCGTCGCCCGCGCGCAGTTGCGCCGTGCCGCTGTGCTCCATGGCCAGTTCGCCGAAGTGCAGACTGAGCTGGGGGCGGGCGTCGAAATCCACGTCCAGGGCGGATTGGGTGTTGAGGGTCAGTTTGCCGCCATCCGCCAAGGTGATGTGTTTCTGTTCGCCCACGGCGGTGCTGATGTCCGCCAGGGCCTGGCCGTACAGGTAGCGGCCCGCCTGGGCCGCGCCGGTGTGGTCGCGGCTCAGCCACAGGGTGGCGCCGAGACCGCCCATGGCCGCCAGGGTCTTCAGCGTGCGGCGTTTTTGCCGCAGGCGGCGTTCGGCGGCATCCAGGCTGTATAGCGCTTGCTCGCTGCGCAGCCCGGCGACCGGGGCGAATTGCTGGCTGGCCCGGCCCAGGCGCTGCCACGCCAGCGCATGCAGGGGACTCTGGGCGCGCCATTGATTGAACGCGAGCGACTCTTCGGGACTGAGCCCGCCGGCTTCGAATTTCACCAGCCAGCCGATGGCCTCGGCGATGTGGCGGTCCGCCGGCGCGGCGCCGTCACTCATACAAGAGCCGGTAGCAGTTGTGCATGGCGCGCACCATGGCCTTTTGCACCATGTTCAGGCTGATGCCGAGGCGTCCGGCGATCTCCTGATATTTCAGGCCATCCAGGCGCGCCAGCAGGAAAATCTGCTTGTCCCGCCGCGGCAGTCCCTCCAGCACCTCGGCCAGTTGCAGCAGGGTTTCCAGCACCAGATGCTGCTCTTCGACGGAGGGGACAAGCGGTTCCGGCCGCGAGGCCAGCAGCGCCAGGTAAGCCTGCTCCAGCGCCTGGCGGCGCCAGTGGTTGGCCATCAGGCCGCGGGCGATGGTGCTGAGATAGGCGCGCGGGCTGTCGAGTTGCGGCGTCGTTTCCTTGAGCAGGATGCGTATGAAGGTATCCTGGGCCAGATCCGCCGCGGTTTCCGAGCAGCCCACCTGTTTGCGCAGCCAGCCGCGCAACCAGTTGTGATGGTTGCAGTACAACATGTGCAGATTGGCTTGACTGACAAGCTCGGGGCTGGACACTGGGTCTCCTGAGGGGTCGGTGGTATTCTTGTGAGCATTTGAATAAGAATGATTCGCATTTTATGTGATGCCAGCCCAGGAGACAAATGCAAATTGTCGCAATACATTGCTACCCTATAGGCCGTGGCGCCGGTCCGGTGATCATCATAGGCGGGGCGCCCGTGGAGCGCTGCGGGCGCAAGTGCTCGTCCGCAGCTACAATTACAAGCACGCGTTAGTGTATGCGAGTTACTGGAGAACAACGACAATGTGGGATTTTCAACTCAGCAAAGCCATCGCGCTGATGGCGCGCACTTTGCCTTTCATCGGTTTGCGAATGGTGATTTATTTCGGGATCACCCTGGCATACATTTTGGTTACAGGGGCTGGCGGGGGCATCGGCTATCTTGTCGGTGGCCGCGGTGAGGACGCTGTCGGCTATGCATTCTGGGGGGCCTCGGGAGGCTTCGCGCTGGTGTCGGGCGTGCTTTATTTCGCCCGTGAATATCTGCTGTACATGGTCAAGGCCGGGCACATTGCCGTGTTGGTGTCACTGCTCGACGATAAGCCGATCCCGGACGGCAAGGGGCAGATCGCCTACGCCACCGGTGTGGTAAAGGAACGCTTCGTGGAGTCGTCGGTACTGTTTGGCGTCGACCAGATCATCAAGGGCATCATCAAGGTTTTCAACGGTACAGTAATGACCATCGGCAGCATATTGCCGGTGCCGGCACTGCAAAGTTTGCTGAAGTTCGTCACCGCCATCATCAATATGTCGCTGACCTATGTGGATGAAGTGATTCTCGCCTATAACATTCGCACCAAACAGGAAAATCCCTGGGCGGGTGCCCGTGATGGTGTGGTGTTGTATGCGCAGAATTACAAGAATCTCCTCAAAAATGCCATATGGCTGACATTGATCGTATGGGCGCTCAGTTTCGTGGTATTCCTGGTCATGCTCACCCCGGCCCTTGCCATCGCGGCGGCCTTTCCCGGCGCCACGGGTTTTTGGAGTGTGGTGATCGCGGTATTGCTGGCCTGGAGTCTCAAGGCTGCTTTGATAGATCCCATCGCCATGACGTGTTTGATGCAGGCCTATTTCAAAGCCACCGATGGTCAGCAGCCGCGCCAGGACTGGGCGGATAAACTTGATTCCCTGACCGGAAAATTCAAGGAGCTTGGACAAAAAGCCATGAATTTCAGAGGTGCCCCGAAACCGTCGAGTGCCGACGACGACCTGCCCACCGTATCGTGACGCAAGCAGCATAGGGCAGAAATACTTTTCGGCGTCGTCGAAAACCGATCCATGTTGCATGGCGAGAGGAAAGCAATGAAACGACTCTGTGCAGTATTGGCGTTGACGGCGGCGCTGACAGGCTGTAGCACGCCCGAGAACCCTGTGGTGGAGCAAGAAAGTCGCGAGGTTACCGCGGCAGCGGGCATCGATGTGAATCGCTTTGGCGTCGATCTTTATCGCGCCCTGCGCGAACGCGAAGAGGGCAATCTGATCGTTTCGCCGTTGTCCGTCGCACTGGCGCTGGGTATGGTGTTACCGGGTGCCGACGACGAAGCCGGTGGCGAGTTGTTGCGAGCCTTGCACGCCGGCGACAGCGACGTTGCCAACCGCGACCTGAGCATCTTGCGCAAGACCCTGGAGGAGAGGGGAGACGCCGAGGGTGTGACGCTCACCATCGCCAACCGCGGCTTTGCCGATGAGAGTTTCACACTCGACGCCACCTATGTGGAGGCGCTGTCGCAGGATCATGGTGTCGACATTGCCAGGGTGGACTACGGCCAGCCAGAAGCTGCGCGCAGCACCATCAACCGCTGGGTCGCCGAGCGCACCAATGACCTCATCGCCGAGCTGCTGCCGATGGGCTCCATTAATGCGGATACCCGCCTCACGCTGGTCAATGCCATCTACCTGCTGGCCGACTGGCAACATGCGTTCGATGTCGGCCTCACCCGCGAGCGGCCCTTCAATCTCGCCGATGGCAGCGTGGTGGAGGTTGCCACCATGGAGGCGACGCTCACCGTGCCGGTAGTGACGGGGGATGACTATCAGGCGCTCGAGCTGCCCTACAAGGGTGATGCGTTGGCGATGTTGATCGTGGTACCGAACGATCTCGCCGCCTTTGAAGCGACGCTTTCCAGTGACAAACTCGCGGACATCGTTGCCGATCTGGTGTCGCGCCCGGTGCAGCTTTCATTGCCGAAGGTCGAGGCGCGCTTCAGCGCTTCATTGGTGGCACCTCTCCAGGCGGTCGGCGTGCGGCGCATCTTTTGCAGCCAGTGCAATGCGCTTCCCGGCATTGCGCCACCTGCCGCGCTTTCCGTTTCCGACGTGGTTCACGAAACCTATCTGCGCATGGATGAGAAGGGCACCGAAGCCGCGGCCGCCACCGGTGTGGTCGTGACGTTGACTTCCGCGCCTCTGCCTTCGCTGACCGTTAATGTCGATCGTCCTTATTTCACGGTGCTGCGCGATCGCCACACCGGCTCCATCCTGTTTCTCGGCAGGGTGATGGACCCGCGCTGAGGGTGTCTGTAGTTGAGGTCGACTCCTTTTGGCCCTTTCGCGCACCGAAGCCACATGCGTTTTTGTTCTGACTCTGATCTCTACCGGTCTCTATCGACTCCGATCTCTATAGATGCCTCCAAGATATCCCGGTAGTCTATCTCCACTGTACTCCCCGGCCCGGCATCGAACAGAACATAAAACTCACCAGGCGGCTTCGTGAACCTCGTCGTGGACTCCGCATCAAGCTTCCCCCGGACAAGAACGGTCTCATCGTAGGCGATCACATCCATCGCAACGCCCGGAGCGGTCCCGCCACCTGCAAATCCTCCCTCACAGAGGATCGTATCTCCATCCAGGTAATAGCATTCTGCAACTGGCGGATGATGCGCCTGTGACGCAGCGGACAGGGCAAACAGCAATGCCATCATCCCTCGCTTGGCAAATATGGCTACGATAGTACGGATACGCTTCATAATGGATTCTTCTCGCGACGAGCCCACTCCGCGGTGACTGGCGACACATCAGCCAACGATACAACCCCTCGATGCACGGTGCCGTCCCAGCCCTCTAACGTCAGCCAGAGCTTCGCATTGGCCGACAATGCCTCCGGCACCGTCAGCGTCGCCAATTGTCTATAGGCACTGCCCGAGAATAATGCCCCTGATGTTTTAATGTTGCTTCGCGGCTTTCCGACGCGCATGTACGACGCCTTCACTTGACTGACGCAGGCATCGCACAACGCCAGCGCGAACGTTTTTTCGTAGAGGCCCTCGTGTAGCTCGGGCGGTTGTGTTTCCCATTCGGCCAACCGCACAGACCATGGACCTATTCGATAGTCCCAGACCTGTCCTTCCCCCATCTCGACGTTTGCGATGCGCTCCGCGCTGTTCTGATGAAGATAGCGCGGTAAGAATGCCAACGGCACCAGAAATAACAGCACACTCAGGTGAAAGCGCCACCGTGACCATGTGTTCGCCAAGCCGGTGTCAGAGAGCCGGGTCGACCGCCTTATGGCCCCTCGGTCTACACTGGGATCTTGCACTCGGTGTTCCCCTTCTTTCCATGCTGCAACTGTCTGCCGAAGGGTTCGTTTCGTCCAGATTAGCATGCCGGACAGCACCATCAGCGTAAGTAACAGCCCGAAAAAAAAGTACGTCAGTTTCAGCCACAAACCAGCGAAGTCCCCAGTGTGCAGCGGACGCATGGAGGCGGTGACCAATGCCAACAGCGTGCGATCCGACAAGCGCTGGACATGCTCAACTTCTCCGTTATAAGAATTGATACGAATCCCTTCCGTCAGCAGTGGATAACCAGCGGCCGGCCCCCAGACGCGAAGGTGATCATAGTGGCTTCCCGACATCGCGTAGAGAGAAGGCTCCATCCCGGGAAACACCACCTGAGCAAGCTCCGCGGCTCGATCGAGTCCGATGCGCTCTGGCGTTTCTCCATCCGCGGTCAGTGGCACTCCATCCCACGCAATGATCTTGGGAATGTCGCTTTCCGGTGGGGCAAGCGAAATCCCGCTATCGTTCAGGATGGCTTGCACCAGAAACCATACAGCCGTCACCGACATGATCAGGATAAACGGTGCGGACCAAATGCCGATCAATCTATGAACATAGCCCCAGAACTGCCGTGCTCCTTTATCGAAACGGATTTTTGGCCGCAAGTAGCCACGCCAGAATCGTTTGTAAACCACCAGCCCGGTTATCAGAGAACCCAGCAGTGGCAGCCCAAGAAATGACACTGCGTACCAGCCCCATGACGAGCCGTTGTGAAAGGGTACCAGCAGCCAACCGTGCAACGCCCGCATGAACCGACGGAAATCCAAGCCTACCGGCGCACTGCCCTGCAACGCTCCTGTGTAAGGATTCACGTAATGCTCGATTATGCGAAAATCCGGGTAAGCCGCCTTTACCGTCCATGCGAACATCGACTTGACCGGTCGTGAAAGTTCGAGCACGTCGGCCTCGGGATGCTCACGTTCGATAGTCGCAACGATCGTCTCAGGGCTAAGCATCAGTGCATCTGACGAAGGCGGATTGGCACGCACTTCCGGTTTCATCAACCAGACAATCTCATGACTCACTGTTGCGATGCTTCCCGTCAAGCAAATGAAAAACAGTAAGAACCAAATCGGCAAGGCAAGCCAGCTGTGGACCAGGAACCAGAGCTTACGATTAATATTAAATCTCGACATCGGAAAGACACTCACCAACGGCCGCGTAATGCCAATGTGAAGTTTCTCGGCTCACCGTAGATATTGAAAAATTGCGCATATCCCACGGTTTGCAGATAAGTACGATCAAATAAATTATTGACAAATAGTGAGATGTCCCAGTGCGAGTCAAGGCGATAACCGACCTTCGCCGAGAAAGTCGCATAGCCACCTTGTTGAATGTTGCCCAGATAGCTGTCACTCTGAGCCAACATGCCCACACCCCATGCGGTTCTGCCCCACAGGGTCGTTGAATCTGTGGGACGATACTGCGACCACAAATTAAAAAGATGCCGTGGAGTATTGGTTGAGAACGGATTACCGATATTGTCGATGTTGGAGTCACGCAGAATTTCATTGCGGTTGTAGGTATATCCCGCCGACAGATCCCAGCCGGGAAGCGGGCTTCCCGAAACTTCCAGTTCCCAGCCATTGCTTTCGGTCAGCCCGGCTGCGCGGTAACATCGACTCGTATCCAGGTCACCACAACCGAAGTGATCAGGATCGATCATCGCACGATTTTTCTCGCGCACCCGAAATACCGCAAGTGTCGCGCCCAGCCGCCCATTGAAAAACTCCCCTTTAGCACCGGCCTCAATCTGCCAGCCGACCTTGGGCTCCAGCATCGCTCCGCTGTAATCCGTCTGAGTCTGCGACACAAAGCTGTCTGTATAACTGGCGTAGAACGTTAGCTGCTCGCTGAAGTCCCAGACTATTCCGCCATAGGGGGTAAACTCATTGACATCATACGGCGCCAATGTCGTGCTCCATGAATCCCCGCCTCTCTGGGTGTGGTTGCCAGGATTTTTGTAGTCAGACCAGCGTCCACCAATCGATAACGTCAACGCCTCCAGTAATTTGATGCGAGCGGACCCGTAGATTCCAGACTGCTCGTATCCGTTGGTCGACTGATATGGCACGTCACCGGCTAAAACACCAAAATTATGCCGATCATACTTCGCATGGTTGTAGCCGACGATGAAGGTATGATCGCGGTTGAATACGCGAACAGGTCCGGACAAGTAGGCGTCGTAGCTCCTGAAGTGGTACAAATGCGGATTCCCGGCATAGTTCTTGCGCTCGATATCCGAGTCGTTATAGGTCAACTTGGCTTCCCAATCATTGACGAAGCGATGCGTAAGGTCTGCGGACAGCTCTATTTGCCGAAGATGCTCCGGAGACGATCCATCGCCGCAATAATTCGTACAGAAAGAATCACGAGCCGGCAAGCTGCCATCGTCATTGACCGCAAGCCCACTGAAGTACACGTAGTCACGGGTCCGATATGAACCGATCACCCCCAACGTAGTTCGCGAGCCGAGGTCGTATTCGAGATTACCGTAAGCAAGCTGATCCTGACTCTCTCCCTTATCGTAATACTTCTGTTCATCCTCAAACGCTGTGACAGCGCGGCCCCGCAGGCTGCCCGACTCATTCAGCGGGCCTGTCACGTCGAGATCGAATCTATGATGATCCCAGGAACCACTTTCAATACCTCCGGATAACGCGAAGGCATCTCTCGCCCGCTTTCGCACGAAGTTGACTGTCCCGCCCGGATTGCCGCTGCCAGTGAGTAGCCCGGAAGGCCCACGCATCACTTCGATTCGATCGAGTACCGCCATATCCTGGAAAAACGTATCACCACTCAACGTGAAGCCCGTCGGCACGCCATCAAACTGGCCCATGGCCGTATAGCCGCGGATCATGATCATCTCATTGCTTTCATAGCTCTGCGTGCGCACACCGGTCACACGGTTAAGCGCATCGGCAACGGTTGTCAGATTCTGATCATCAATCCGTTGCCGTGTGAGTACACTGACCGATTGAGGAATTTCACGAGGCGACCGCGCTCCTTTGGCAATACTGACGGCCTCTGCGCTATATGAACCCGACCCCTCGCTAACGACGCCCAATGCGGTGCCGGAAACCCTCACCGCGGGTAGTGTCGCCTCGCCATCGCGCTTTTGAAGGGTATAGCTGCCGTCGTCCTTCCTCATCAGTTCCAGGCTGCTGCCGGCCAGCAGGATTTCCAGCGCCTGACGCGGAGTGTAATCGCCGCTGAGAGCGGGGCTTTGCAAGCCCTTCGTCAACGCCGGATCGAACGACAGGGGAATCCCGCCCTGGGTGGCGGCAGTGGACAGGTTGCGGCCCAGGGGCCCGGCGGGGATGTCGTAACTGCGCGACGCCGCGTCGGTATCGGCCGCGACCTGGACGGCGATGGCCAGCGCCAAGGCGCAGAGTGCGGGGCGGAAAATCCGGGAACGGAAACGCGGGTTCATGAAGGCTCCTCTTGGTCAAGTGAGTTGTTGTCACTCTTCTTGCCAATCGAGAACGCAAAAAGTATCAAGGGCGGGAAAAAATTTTGGCGAGACGTTGGAGGGGAGATGGGAGATGGAAAAGCGCACCCTTCTCTCATCTCCCGTTCAACGTCTCCCCCCTGAATCAGTGCGGCGACAGAGTGGTCAGGTAACCGAACAGGGTCTGGTTGACGGTGAGGGGATAGGTGGTTGCCAGCATGTTCAGGGTCTTGTCCGTGTCCGTCAGGGGATAGGCGCCGGAAATGGGCAGGGCGGCGATGGTCGGGTCGACCCGCAGATGGCCACGGCGGTAGCGGGCCAGTTCGGTGGCGAATTGGCCGAGTGGCGTGGCGTCGGCCATCAGCATGCCGCTGGTCCAGGTGCTGTCCTGAACCTGCGCGGCGGACGGAGATGTTATGGATACCGCGGAAAAGCGCGTCTGGTGGCCGGCCTGAACGAGGGCAGACCCGCCATTGGCCAGTGTCACCTCCACGGCGCCTTCCAGCACCGCCAGATGGGTGGTCGCCGGGAATTGCCGCACGGTGAAGCGCGTGCCCAGTGCCCGCAGCCGGCCCTGGGCGGTCTGGACCAGGAAGGGGCGGGCGTCGCGGGTGGAGCTGGTTTCCACGTGAATCTCGCCGGCGCGCAGCAGGATCAGGCGCCGGCTGTCGTCCATCAGCACATCGATGGCGCTGTCGGTGTTGAGGATGATCCGCGAGCCATCCGCGATGCGCAGGTGGCGCTGTTCGCCCACGGCGCTGCGGTAGTCGGCGAAGGCCGGGTGCCGGTGGCCCAGGTGCCAGGCGCTCCAGCCCAGCGGCACGGTGGCGATCAGCAGCGCCAGCTTGGCCAGTGCTGCGCGGCGCTCGGCGCTTTCCGGGCGATCCAGCGCCGCCATGGCGAGTTGGGGCGGCAACCCGCCCAGGGCGTTGGCCAGCTTTTCCGCCCGCATCCAGGCTTGGGCGTGTTGACCGCTGCGCGCCAGCCACTGCTGGAACGTGCGGGTTTCGTCGCTGTCGAGGGGACGCTCCTGCATGATCAGCAGCCAATCGGCGGCTTCCTCGAACAGCTTTTGCGGGATGGCGGGCGCCGGACTCATCATGTCATTCCAGGGCCAGCAGGCATTGGACGAGAGCCTGTTTGACGTAGCGTTTGATGGTGATTTCCGACAATGCCAGGCGCTGCGCGATGTCGCGGTATTTCACGCCCTCCAGCTGCGCCAGCAAGAAGGCCTGCTTGACGGGGCAGGGCAGGCGGTCGAGCGCGGCATCGATGCTGTACAGGGTTTCCAGGATGATTTCGTTCTGTTCGGGGGACGGCGTTTCCGCCTCAGGCAGCTGCGCCAATGCCTCCAGATAGGCGCGCTCGATGTCCTTGCGGCGCCAGAGATTGACCACCAGGCCCCGGGCGATGCGGGTCAGGTAGGCGCGCGGTTCGCGGATGGATATCCCTTCGGCGTTGCGCAGCAGCACACAGACGAACGTATCCTGGGCAAGGTCGGCGGCAGTGTCGGGGCAGCCGAGACGCCGGCACAGCCAGTTGCGCAGCCAGCCGCTGTGGCCGCTGTAGAGGGAACCGATATCTTGCCGCCCAGTGGCTTCGGCCACCATGGGGGAAAGGTTTTGCTGGCTGTCGATCACGGAGAGAGCGGATACCACAAATGAGAATCAATCGTATTCTATGGGGTGAGAGGGAGCAAATGCAAATGGAAGCGGTGAGCGGAGAGGCCAGGAGTCCGGAAGAGGCAGCAAGAAGAGAGCGGCGCAGTTCAGCGCGGAACGTCGAGCCGATATCACTCGCGCTGCCGTGGTGCAGTCGGAACAAGGTATTGGCTTACGAGTCGGAAATAAATGATAATCGTTCTTATTATGCCGTGCTGGCAAAATTGAAGGCAAATTAGCGCACTTTGCTGACTATTCCTGCCAAACGCGCACTTGAGAAGGCCGGCGCCTTGTTGATAAGCGCAATCGATGGCAGTAATATGCGCGCCTCGCGATGACCGTCAACCGGCCAGTTCCGTTTCTGTAATATCGTTATCCGAAGGAATTCACGTGTCGAAATTTATCCAGGAAACCGTCACTTACGTTCACCACTGGAACGATACCCTGTTCAGCTTCCGCACGACCCGGCAGCAGTCGCTGCGCTTCGAGAATGGCCATTTCATCATGATTGGCATGGAAGTGGACGGCAAACCGCTGATGCGCGCCTACAGCGTGGCCAGCGCCAACTATCAGCCGGAGCTGGAGTTTTTCAGCATCAAGGTAGATGATGGCCCGCTCACGTCGCGCCTTCAGAAAATCAAGGTAGGCGATCCGATCATCATGAGCACCAAGCCCACGGGCACCTTGATCGCCGGCCACATGTTGCCGGGCAAGCATCTTTATCTGCTGGGGACGGGCACCGGTCTGGCGCCGTTCCTGAGCATCATCCGCGATCCGGAAATTTACGAGACCTTTGAAAAGGTCATTCTCGTGCACGGTGTGCGGGAGATTTCCGAACTGGCCTATCAAGACCTGATCCAAAAGGAACTCCCCAACGACGAGTACCTGGGTGAGATGGTAAGGGAGAAGCTGATCTATTACCCCACGGTCACGCGCGAGCCCTACATACACAATGGCCGCATCACCAAGCTGATGCTCAGCGGCGAGCTCTTCAGCGACATCGGCCTGCCCCAGCCCAACACCGCTGACGACCGCTTCATGCTGTGTGGCAGCCCAAGCATGCTGAAAGACATCTGCACCATTCTCGACGAGTGGGGCTTCAAGGAGTCGCGCCACGGTCACCAGGCCGAGTATGTCATCGAGCGGGCGTTCGTGGAGCAGTAGCCCGGCACGCCAATTTCTCGTTCCCACGCTCCGCGTGGGAACCAGGAACACCTTCGAGCACTTTCCCGTTTTTTCTCCCTTCACCTGTTGCCTTGCGCGGCATGTCCTTTTGTCTATAAAATGATAATCGTTATTATTTGCGATGGTTGAGGCCCCCTGGGCCTGGACGTAGAGCCTCGCGCATTCGCCACAAAGAGGGAAACATGTCTGCTCGCGATGTACTTCCGTTGCGGAAGTCGAGGCGCTCTATGCCGACCATCACGGTTGACTGAAAGGCTGGCTGCGCGCGCGCCTGGGGTGCACGCACCAGGCGGCGGATTTCGCCCAGGACACCTTCCTGCGCATTCTGGCAAGCGCCGCGGCCTCGGGAGGCGGATTACCGTTTCAGCGGCCACCTGGCCGGCCTGACCACAGGCGCGGGCGTTCGCTATGTCGGCAGCAGTCCCAACCTGGCCAACACCTACGAGGCGGATGCCCACACCGTGGTGGATGCCGTCGTCAGTCACAGCGCCACTCCCCAGTGACTGTTTTCCGTCAACCTCACCAACCTGTTCGATGAACGGTACGCCACCTGTACCTACGCGTGTTTTTACGGTGTGTCGCGCTCGGCGGTGATGGCGGTGCGCTACCGCTGGTAACCGGAGGGAACCCCAGGCACATCGAACTGCACTTGCGTCCCTCGCGGAGCGTGGGGACGAGGGACTGGCACTGACGGCGCCTCGCCACCCCCTTGCCTTCACCCATGGATCAATCATAGAATGCGAATGATTCTTATTTTATGGCGGCTGCCCCTCCTTGCGAAGCGGTAGGGTCGCGCGAGGACAGGGCATTGCGAAACACCTCATCTCTGGCAGTGGAAACACTCTACACAGACCACCACCGCTGGCTGAAAAGCTGGTTGCGGGGGCGTCTGGGCGATGTGTGCGACGCGGAAGACCTGGCCCAGGACACTTTTCTGCGCGTTTTGCGCAGCCCGGAGGATGGCGAGCCGCTGCGCGAGCCCCGCAGTTACCTGCTCACCATTGCCCGTGGCTTGACCGTCGACCTGTTCCGGCGCCGCACGTTGGAAAGGCGATATCTGGAAATTCTGGCGGAACTGCCCGAAGCGCAGAGGCCTTCGGAAGAGGAGAGCGCCATCATCGTCGAGACGCTGCTGGAAATCGACGCCATGCTCGAAGGTCTTGGCAGCCAGGTGAAAAGGGCGTTCATGCTGTCCCGCTTCGATGGCCTCACCTACCAGGAAATTGCCGACCGCCTCGGCGTTTCCCTGCGCACGGTCAACAACCATATGGCAAAGGCGATGGAACATTGCTGCCTTTATGCCCTGGAGCAGCGGCGCTGATGCAGCCCGCACTGCGCGAAGCGATCGCCGCCGCGGCGCGCTGGTACGCGCTGCTGAGCGGCGACGCTGCGACGGCGGATGACCACAGCGCGTGGCGGCAATGGCTCGCCGAATCTCCGCTCCACCGCGATGCCTGGCGCGAGGTGGAGCGGGTACAGGCCCAGTTCGCCGGCGTGCCCGCCGGGCTTGCGCCCAGCCTCGAACAGGTCGATGTGTCGCGCCGCCGCCTGATGCGCCGGCTCGGCATGTGCGTGACAGCCGTGCCGCTGGCGGCGGTGGGCTGGCAATTGCTGCCGTGGTGCGAGTGGACGGCGGATTTTCGCACCGCGATCGGCGAGCGCCGCCACATCGATCTCGGCGAGAGCGCGGTGCTGACCCTGAATACCGACACCGCGGTGGATGTGGTGTCCTCAGATCAGGGGCAACTGGTGACCCTGCACCGGGGTGAAATCCTGCTGGATGCCACAGCCGATGCCAGTGGCGCCGGGCGCTCGCTGGTGGTCGTTACCCCGGAGGGCAGGGTGCGGATAACGGATGCGCGCCTGACCCTGCGTCACGAAGACAACTGTTGTCGCGTGGCGGTGCTGAGGAACAGCGCCGAGGTTCTGGCGGATGGAGGGCGTCCCGGCGCGGCGCTTGCGCAGGGTGAACAGGTGCGGTTTTCCCGCCGGCGGATGGGGACCGTGCACGCCGCGGATGCCGGTGCGGGCTCCTGGCACGGCGGTAGCCTGGTGGCGGTGGACATGCCGCTTGGCGAACTGCTCGATGAACTTGCCCGCTACCGGGCGGGCGCCTTGCAGTGCGATCCGTCCGTTGCCGATCTGCGTATCTCCGGCGCGTTTCCCCTCGATGACACTGACAAGGCCATCGAACTGCTCACCGAAATTTTCCCCCTGCGCCAGCAGCGTCTGAGCGGCTATTGGGTACGGATCATGCCGGCCTGAAATTTGCCATGCCGGTTGCACTTCTGCGCCGCGTCGTTCGGCTCCACGGTGAAAATTGCTCACACCCTGGAGAAAACGCCCCATGAAAACACCCGCCGTCGGAATGACGCCGCAAGCCAACCCTGCCACCTTTGCCCTGCGCTGCCTGGTGCTCGCCGTTTCCTGCGCAACCCTCGCCCTGCCGGTGGCGGCACAGTCCGTGCCCGACAACAGCACTCGGCCGGCGGCATTCAGTGTGGATATCGCTCCGGGACCTCTCGGTCAGGTGCTCAGCCAGTTCGCGGCGGCAGCGGGGGTCGCCCTTGCCTTCGACGCCGGGCAACTCGGCGGCCTGCAATCCACGGGGCTGAGGGGGCGCTACGGCGTTGCCGAGGGCTTCGACCGGCTGTTGGCCGGCACGGGCTTCGCCGCCCGCCACCAGGGCGGCGGCAAATACCGTCTCGATGCGGTGGCAGGTGGCGATGCCCGCGCGCTGCCGACGGTCAACGTCAATGCGGCGTTGCTGGGGATGGCCACCGAAGGCAGCGGCTCCTACACCACGGGCGCCACCAACTCTGCCACCGGCTTGAACCTGTCGCTGCGAGAGACGCCGCAGGCGGTCACGGTCTTCACCCGCAGCCGCATCGAAGACCAGAACCTCGATGAAATCAGCGAGGTTCTGGACCAGACCGTGGGCGTCAGCTACAACGGTACCAGTGCGCTCGGCAGTGATGGCATCAACTATTACGCGCGCGGCTTCGAGGTCAAGAATTACCAGGTGGACGGTGGCGTCAGGCCCACCACCATCTATGGCTTCGAAGAGACCACCGCCGATATGGCCATCTATGACCGGGTGGAGGTGGTGCGCGGTGCCACCGGCTTGCTGAGCGGCACGGGCAGCCCGTCCGCCACCGTCAGTCTGGTGCGCAAGCGGCCTACCGACAGCTTCGCCGCGGCGCTGACGGGGCAGGCGGGGAGCTACGACAAATACCGGATCGAGGCGGACGTGAGCGGCCCGCTGACGGCGCAGGGCAACGTGCGCGGGCGGCTGGTGGGCGCCTATCAGGAGAACGATTCCCATCTCGACCGCATGCATATCGAAAAACAGGTGTTCTACGGTGTGCTCGACGTGGATCTGCCGTCCGGCAGCCTGTTGACGCTGGGCGTGGATTACCAGGACTTTACCAACAGCGCCGCGCCGCGCGGCGGAGTGCCGCTGTTTTTCAGCGACGGCACGCAGACGCGGTTTTCCCGCTCGACCAACGTCGGCGCGAACTGGAGCGATTTCGATCAGGAGAGCCTGAGCCTGTTCGCGGCCCTGGAGCATCGCTTTGCCAACGACTGGACGGTGAAGCTGAACCTCGAACACTCCCGCCCGGAATACGACGAGAGCATCGGTTACCTCTACATCTGGGGTGGTTTCGACCGTCAGACGGGGGCGGGGGCCGACGTCATTTCCTCGCGCTGGGCCGGCGAACTGGAGCAGAACATCGTCAGTGTTCAGGCGTCGGGCCCCTTCAGCCTGTTCGGGCGCGAGCATGAGCTGGTCGTCGGCGCCAGCCACAGCGACGGCAAGGACGAGGGCGACGACTATCCCGGTTGGTGGAGCGGCGGGGCCTACTGGCAGGCCATTCCCGATGCCTACGACTTCCTCGCGACCGGCAACCTGGCGCAGCCGCCACTCGGCGCCACCGGCGGCGCCTTTGGCGGCCGCGCCGAGCAGAGCGGCGCCTTTGCCGCGCTGAGGCTCAAGCCCACCGACAGGGTGGCGGTCATCCTCGGCAGCCGCGTGACCGACTGGAAGGAAACCGAATGGAGCCAGAGCGCAAGCGGCGCGAAAACCCACACCGCGATCAGCCATGAAACCGGTGTCGTCACGCCTTACGCCGGGGTGGTGGTGGACCTGAGCGAGCAGGTGTCGGTGTATGCCAGCTACACCCAGATCTTCGAGCCGCAAAGTGTCGAGGATGTGAACGGCCGCACCATCGACCCCCTCGAAGGCGTCAATTACGAAGCGGGTATCAAGGTGGAACTGATGGGCGGGCTGCTCAATGCCAGCGCGGCGATCTTCCGCATCGAGCAGGACAATTTCGCGGTGGCGATTCCCAACACCTTTACGCCGGATGGCAAGGCCGCCTACAGGGCGGAGAGCGGTACCGTCTCGGAAGGTTTCGAAGTGGAAGTGGCCGGCGAGGTAATGCCCGGCTTGCAGGTGGGAGGCGGTTTCAGCCGCGCCGAGCCGGAGGATGCCGACGGCGACGCGCTGTTGACCTATGTGCCGACCGATACCTTCAAGCTGTTCAGCCGCTACCAGTTCGGCGGGGACCTCACCAATCTTCAGGTGGGCGGCAACCTGCGCTGGCAGAACGAGGCCTATATCGAAGACGCCGGCCCCAACGGCGAGAGCTTCCGCCAGGGCAGCGTTGCGCTTGTCGACCTGATGGCACGCTACGCGTTGACTCCGGCGGTGTCCCTGGGAGTCAACGTCAATAACCTTTTCGACCGCACCTACTATAGCGGTCTGTCCTATGCCGGTGTGTACGGTGCGCCGCGCAACCTGAGTGTCACCGCCAAATACAGTTTCTGAGGCGGTATGGCCGCGCGGGGCGGAACACCATCTCGCCCCGCGCGTTTCTCATCACAGCAGATAGTGGGAAGCCACGGGGCCGGCCGCCCATGGGGTGGCCGGCACTTTTCTGGCCACCAAACCCGAATCTGTCCGCTGTTGTCATGACTTGTGTCAGAAAATGAGGGAATTGAGGTGATTATCGGTGTTTTTGATGCAAATTATGTTTACAAATGGGAACTATTATCATTATTATCGCAGCCCTGCACTGAAAGACGCGTCTCCCCGTGGGGCGCAGGTTTCAATTCCGGGAACGAAACGAAGGGTGACCCAACCTTGGCCAAAGCCACTTCCAATATATTCGCGTTGCGCTGTCCGGCTGTCGTCCGGGCCGGGTCGGGCGGGTTGTGGATGTCGGAGTCTCGCGCATCGGGCGCGGACCCCGGCCAACTTCAAACTCAAGAAGCGATTTGACATGTTGTTTGCTTTCGCGCTGGTGTATGCCGGCTGTACAGCGCTTTGCGTAGCCTTGCTGCGACAATTCTGGCTCATGCACGAGATGACGCCATCACGGCGCCTGTGCCGGGGTGGCTGGCATGGGTGATACCAGGCGCTCCCTGCTGGGTATTCTCGTTGTGATGGCGGCTCATGGCGGGGCGATTGGCGCCATGCTGTGGAGCCCGGCGGCGCAGCGTGAAGAACTGGTGCTGCCTACGATTCAGGGTGTGATCATTCCGGCGCCGCCAGCGGAACAGGTGCAGCTGCCGAGCGCCAAGGAACAGCCTCCGGTGGAGAAGCCGCCGGAAGAGCCCAAGCCTAAACCGAAGCCCAAGCCAAAACCCAAGCCGAAGCCCAAACCTACGCCGATGCCGCCGCCCGTGAAGGCGCCACCCTCGGAAACGGCGATCTCGCAGCCGGATGTGGAGGAAGAAGTTGTCGAGTCCGCTCTGCCGGTTCAACAGGCATCGACTCCTGTGGAGAGTGAGCACGACACACTGGGCGCGCCCGTGGTTCCGCCGCGCCAGGATGCCAACGCGCTGAACAACCCGGCGCCAGCCTATCCCACCATTTCGCGGCGTCTGCGCGAGCAGGGCATCGTGGTGCTGGAAGTGCTCATCCTGCCCGATGGCAGCGTGGGTGAGGTGCGTATCAAGGAGTCCAGTGGCCACAAGCGTCTGGACGACACTGCCGCCAAGGCGGTCAAGCAGTGGAAATACATACCTGCCCGGCAGGGCGACAAAACGATTGCTTACTGGTACTTGCAGCCGCTGGAATTCTCGCTGCACTGAGACCTCATTCGACCCTATTTGGAGGAACTGGAATGAACAACCCCTACGGAATAGAAGCCATGCTGTCGCAGGGCGACGTCGTCATCAAGGTGGTGGCCGTGGCGCTGCTGCTGATGTCTGTCGCGAGCTGGTATGTGATCGTGGTGCGCACCTGGGGATTGCTCCGCCTGCGCAAGCCGGCGCGGGCGCTGGCGGATTTCTGGCACGCGCGCAGCTTCAGCGAAGGCCTGCACATGATCGGCGAGAGCGGCGACGAAAATAATCCCTACCGCAGGCTGGCGGAAGACGGCAAGGGCGCGCTCGACCACCACATGGCGTGCAAGTCGGATCTGCATGGCGACCTGCCGCTCGCCGCCTGGCTGACCTCGACGTTGCGCGGATCCATCGATGAAAGTGCCGAGCGCCTGCAGCGCGGTCTCGCCGTGCTGGCCTCTGTCGGATCGACCGCGCCGTTTATCGGCCTGTTCGGCACGGTGTGGGGCATCTATCACGCGCTGGTGGGAATCGGTGTATCTGGCCAGGCCAGTATCGACAAGGTGGCCGGTCCCGTGGGCGAGGCGCTGATCATGACGGCCTTCGGCCTGGTGGTGGCCATTCCCGCGGTGCTGGGGTACAACGCCGTCAGCCGCGGCAACAGAACGGTGATGGGCAAACTCAACCGCTTTGCCCACGAACTGCATTCCTATCTCATCACCGGCGCCACACCTGCCAAGGCGCGCTCCAAGACCAAGGAGAAGGTGACGGCGCTGACCAAGCCCAAGCAGATCGTGGAGCCCGCCCAGGCCGGGGAGGGTCGCTGATATGGCTTTCGGTGGCGGATTGGATGACGACAATGAGGTGATGAGCGAAATCAACATGGTGCCGCTGATCGACATCATGCTGGTATTGCTGATCATTTTCATCATTACCGTGCCGGTGCTGACGCACTCGGTCAAAGTGGATCTGCCGAGGGCGGACAACACGCCGAACGAGATCAAACCGCAGACCATCACCCTGGCGGTGACCGCCGATGGCCAGTTTCACTGGAATGAAGCCATGGTGACGCCGGAACAGCTGGAGACCCGTCTCGCCGAAGCGGCGAGCCAGGATCCTCAGCCGGAAGTGCATATCAGAGGGGATCGCACCGTGGCCTATGAGCACGTGCTCAAGCTGATGGCCGCCGTACAGCGCTCGGGGATGCTGAAGCTGGGGTTTGTGTCGGAACCGGAATGATTGGGGAGTTTACAGTTCACAGTTGACAGTTATCAGAGGGGGGGCACGCTCATACTGTGAACTGAAAACCGTCACCCTCTGCTGGCAGTCTTGCCTCTCCACAGGATATTGATCAGCGCTCCACACAGGATCAGCGCGCCTCCCGCCAGCGTCCACAATCCTGGTATCTCATCGAAAACGACAATACCGATCACCGCGGCGAAGATGACCTGGGCATAGGAAAAACTGCCCGCCCGGCTCGCGGTTTCTTCGCGCATGGCGAGAGTCAGGGTGACCTGTCCGAGATGGGTGAATACGCCGACCATCAACAGGCTCAGCCAGGCCCAGCCCTGGGGCATCACGAAATCATCGCCGAGCAGGATCAAGGTGGCGGGCAGGGTCACCATGGGGAAATAAAAAACGATCACGGCGGGATCTTCGAGGGTGCTGAGCCTGCGCACGATGGTGTAGGCCAGGCCGCTGCCGAATGCGGCGGCGATGGCGACACCCACTGCCAGCACATCGTAGTCCGGCGCCGCGCCACCGAACAGAAAGGCCGGGCGCACCATCACCAGCAGGCCAATGAAGCTCAGGGCGATACAGGCCAGGGTGGCAGAGGTGGGGCGCTCCTTGAGCCAGAGCAGGGCGATCAATGCCGTGAACATGGGGTGTAGGTATTGGAGCACCGATGCTTCGGCAATGGGCAGGTGCACCAGGGCGTAGAACACCCCCGTCAGCGAGATAAAGCCCACCAGGCCGCGCATGAACAGCAGAAAGCGATGCGTGCCGAACAGTGGAATGTTCTTGCGCCTGACATCGCCATAACTCAGCACCAGTGATACCAGGGCACGGGCGGCGATGATCTCCAGCACGGGAATACCCTGGTGGCCGGCGATTTTTACGCACATGCCCATGAATGCAAACGCCAAGGCACTGGCGAGCATGTAGCGGGCGCCGAGCGGTATGGTGGCGAAAGGGGAAGTGGCGGTCATCGGGATGAGTTGGTTCAATAGGCGGCGCCCAATTATAGCCGCGCTTTGCAGGCTTGCCTGCGCGACAAAGGTTGTTTGTTACCTGGAAACTGAACTATCATCCCTAACATCTTGATTAATTGATTAAACGTGCGAGGGGATGATGCCTTACCAATGCCTGGCAACCTGGCGTACCGCCGGGGCGGCGCGCGTTCTTGTGGTGGCCGCCATCTGTGTGCTGCTGTCAGCCTGCTCAGGCCCGGCATCGAAGCCCGGCACTGCGGCCAGTCAGCCCGCGGTGCGCGACGCGTTGTACCGCCAATACAACGAATGGCGCGGGGTGCCCTACCGGCTGGGCGGCGTCTCCAAGAGCGGTGTCGACTGTTCCGCGCTGGTACAGATCACCTACAAGAACCTGTTTTCCATGGATTTGCCCCGCAACACCTGGGACCAGTCGCGGGTAGGTAGCGTGGTCAAACCCGGCGAGCGCCGCAGCGGCGATCTGGTGTTCTTCAAGACTGACATGTGGGGCAACCACGTGGGGATCTACCTGGAGGATGGCCGTTTCATGCACGCATCGGCGAGCCGTGGCGTGATGATTTCCAACCTCGAAGACACCTACTGGAAGCGCCACTACTGGAAAACCCTGCGGCCCATGGCGTCGTCTCTAGTTTCTCGTTAGTTGTTGCAGGGTGGTCGGAAGTTCAGGCGGAAGTGCCGCGGAAGTGAGCTATAAGCTGTAAGCTCTAAGTTAAACCCTGGCAGAACTCGGTTCTTTGCGATGATTGTGCTAAAGCTTACGGCCGGCTTAACCAGGCTTAGCCAAATCCATTTCGTAAATAATGATTAAAAAATTTATCATTAAGTGATATTTACACTATTTATGAATAATTTTATTTTCTTAAAGATTGTGCCGTGTATACCGAGCAGGCGTCCGGAGCAATATGATCCAGCAAAGTCCCGCTTAAAGCTTATGGCTTATAGCTCTCAAATAGCTCTCAAATAACAATTTGATCAAATTTCTAATCATTGAGCTAAAATAGCTACATCAGTGATCAAGAAACTTGGCTTTATGAAATTCGAAAGAATGTCCAATCGTGCCATTGCCGCGGAGATTGGCCGCCGTATCGAGCAGTTGCGTCTCGAACAGAATCTCACCCAGGAGCAGGTCGCCCAGGAAATAGGGCTGTCGCGGGTCAGTTACCGCAATCTGGTCAACGGTGGCGGAAAATTCGAAAACCTCATTGCCGTGCTGCGGGTGTTGGGTCGTCTCGATGCCTTGGAGCACTTCATTCCGGAAACGCCGTTCAGCCCCATGGAGCAGCTGAAGATGCGCGGCAAGAAGCGCCGCCGTGCGAGTGGGCGTCAGGAAGAGCAGCGCGGCGCCGTGGCTGATGGTGACGAGTTGGACTGGTAATGCAGAATCTCGCAGAAGTGAAATTGTGGGGCAAGCGGGTCGGCGCCCTGGCGCATGACCCCACCACGGGCCTGAGCACCTTCGAATTCGCCCCCGAATGGATCGATGGCGGAGTGGAAGTCGCACCGCTGCACATGCCTCTCGGTCCCGCCAAATATCAGTTTCCCGCCCTCAATCGCGAAACCTACCGGGGCTTGCCCGCCGTTTTTGCCGATACCCTGCCGGATGATTTCGGCAATGCGGTGATCGACGCCTGGCTGGCGCGCCAGGGCCGCGACCCAGGTTCTTTCACGGCGCTGGAGCGACTGCTCTACACGGGTACCCGCGGCATGGGGGCGCTGGAATACGCGCCCGCCATGCAGCGCGATTCGCCTCGCGCCGAGCAACTGGAGCTCGCTGCCCTGGTGGGCATGGCGCAGCAGATTCTCGATCAGCGCGCACAGACCGCCGCTGTGATCTGCGGCGACGAGGCCGATGATCGTGCCATGTCCACCCTGTTTCAGGTGGGGACCTCCGCCGGTGGCGCCCGCGCCAAGGCGCTGGTGGCGGTGAGCGCCGACCGCAGCCGCATCCGCTCCGGGCAGGCGGAAGCCCCCGAGGGCTACGAGCACTTCCTGCTCAAGTTCGACGGCGTGGAGGAAAACAAGGTAAACAGCGAGGTGTTCGGTGATCCCAAGGGGTTCGGGCGCATGGAATATGCCTATTATCTGATGGCAAAGGACGCCGGGCTCAACATGTCCTACTCCGAGCTACTGGTGGATGGCCCCCGCGCCCACTTCATGACGCGCCGCTTCGACCGCGATGGCAACCGCAAGCGCCACTACGTTTCCCTGTGTGCCATGGATCACGCAGATTACAAGAGGCCCGGTAGCTACAGTTACGAGCAAGTGCTGGCGGTGGCGCGCCAGCTGCGCTTGCCGCGCCGCGATGCGGTAGAGATCTTCCGCCGCATGGTGTTCAACATCGTGGCGCGCAACCACGACGATCACAGCAAGAACCTCGGTTTCATCCTCGATGCACCCGGCGCGCCATGGCGCCTGGCGCCGGCCTTCGACGTCGCCTACAGCTACAAGAAAAACTCCCCCTGGGTGAACGCCCACCAGTTGTCCCTCAATGGCAAGCGTGACGATTTCGTGCGCGATGATCTGCTGGCCGTGGCGGCATTGATCGGCAATTTCCGCCAGGATGCACTGGAGATCATCGAACAGGTTGTGGCAGTGGTGGCGCGCTGGCCGGAATATGCCCGGCACGCAGAGGTTTTCGAGCCGCTCGCAAAGGAAATTCACGACAATCTTCGGCTTTACCTGAAAGGGGCGTGATATCTTGGCGAAGTGGTTGATCGTTGCGGGAGTCGCGCTCTGTATCGCGGGTGTACTCCTGCACATGTTTCCCGGTATGTTTGCCTGGTTCGGACGCCTGCCCGGCGATATCCGCATCGAAACAGAGCGGACGAAGGTTTTCTTTCCGTGGGTGTCCATGCTCATCATCAGCGTGGTTGTGAGCATCGTGCTATCGTTTTTGCGACGTTGAGTGGAGGTAACAATGAATTCGGACAAGGTGGATATGGAACAGGTTTTGACATTCTGGTTCGATGAGGCGGGCGAAGCGTACTGGTGGGTAAAGGACGAGGCATTCGATCGCCTGGTCGAAAAGCGCTTTGCGAACACCCACCGGGCAGCGGTGCGCGGCGAACTGTTCCATTGGCGCGCCACGCCCCGCGGTCGCCTCGCTGAAGTCATCGCCATCGACCAATTTTCACGCAACATCTACCGCGACAGGCCCGAGGCCTTCGCCTGGGACGGCATGGCTCTGGCGCTCGCCCAGGAAGCGGTGGCCGCAGGCGCGGATCAGGCGCTCACCCCGGTGGAACGCAGCTTCTTCTATCTGCCCTACATGCATAGCGAGTCACTGATCATCCACGAACAGGCGCTGCCCCTGTACCAGGCCAACGGTATCGCCAGCGGCCTGGATTTCGAGATTCGCCACCGCGACATCATCGCGCGCTTTGGTCGCTACCCGCACCGCAACGCCATTGTGGGGCGAGAATCTTCCCCGGAAGAGATCGAGTTCCTCAAGCAGCCGGGGTCGAGTTTTTGAATCTGTCATCCCCTATTCGCTACCGTTCGGCTGTTCGTGTTTTGGTGATTGGTTGCCCTGTGTCATCATTCGAGGTGTACGACGTGCAGCGGCTGAAAAACCAGTACATCGACAAGAGCGCCCAGGTTTGCATCAGCGCCATCCAACGCATGTATTCGATCCGCAAGGACGAGCCGCTGGACGACGCACTGGAAGAGGCCAATCCGGCCAAACAACTCACCAAACCGAAAGCGCCACTCATCCTGAAAAAAGCTTTTTCCGGCCAGCTGGTTCTGCAAGACTCTCGCACTAAAACAGCAGCCAACGCTGAACTTGCTACGGTGTCCTGAGCCATGCCATTCAAGCTCCCCATCAACCTCGATTCCCTCCTCCACCAACGCACTGTGGAAGGCGAGCGCATTGAATACAAGGCCGGCTGGAACCCCGAATCCATCCTGCATAGCCTCTGCGCCTTCGCCAATGATTTCCATAATCTCGGTGGTGGTTATGTGGTGGTGGGTGTGGCGGAGCAGAATGGCCGACCTGTGTTGCCACCTGTGGGGTTAGCACCAGAGCAGATTGATGCTATTCAAAAAGAGCTGCTGAACCTGGGCAACTCCGCTATCCAGCCACCCTATCATCCGTTTACGGCTGTCTATGAAGTGCAGGGCAAGCTGATTCTGGTGCTGTGGGCCTTTGGTGGCGAGACGCGCCCCTATAAAGCTAAAACAAGTTTGAGCCAGAAAAAATCCGACTGGGCTTATTATGTGCGCAAACACTCCAGTACGGTGAAAGCCACGGGTGAAAGCGAGCGCGAGCTGATGTCGCTGGCGGCCACGGTGCCCTTTGATGATCGTTATAAGCAAACTGCAACGCTGGATGACTTGGCACCGCATCTGATACGGGAGTTTTTGGCTGAGATTGGCAGTGATTTAGCCAAGGATGCGGCCAATATGTCGGTGGAGCAGTTGGCGCGACGTTTAAACATTGTCGGTGGGCCGCCTGAAGCGTTGTTCCCCAAAAATGTCGGTTTGCTGTTTTTTAACCCGCAGCCAGAACAATTCTTTCCTGTCACCCAAATCGACGTGGTGTATTTCCCTGAGGGTGCGGGCGGCGATCATTTTGAAGAGAAGATATTCAAGGGGCCGCTGGCACGGATTACCCGTGATGCTTTGAGTTACATAGAGGCACAGTATTTAAAAGAGTTTGTGGTAAAACACCCCGACCGTGCCGAAGCCGAGCGCTTTTGGAATTTTCCTTATGCGGCTATTGAAGAGGCGGTGGTGAATGCGGTGTATCACCGTTCTTATGAAATTCGCGAACCCATTGAGGTGCGCATTTATAAGCACGAATTGATGGTGCTGAGCTTTCCCGGCCCGGACCGCTCAATCAAACTGGAAGATTTGCAGAATGGAAGTGCTGTAAGCCGGCGCTATCGCAACCGTCGCATCGGCGAGTTTTTAAAAGAGCTGGATTTAACCGAGGGGCGCTCTACCGGCCTGCCTAAAATCTTCAACAAAATGGCGCACAACGGCTCGCCCAGGCCCATTTTCGAAACCGATGACGAACGCACTTATTTCCTGGTGCGTCTGCCCGTGCATGAGAAGGTGGCGGAGCTGGAGCGTGCTGCTGAAACGGCAAAGGAACAAGTCACCCCCGAAGTCACCGAACAAGTAAGGGATCAAGTAGGGACTAAGCAGGAACTAAGCACCCATCAAGTAACCCATCAAGTAACCCATCAAGTACGAGCTTTGCTGTTAGTTGTCACAGGCGACATGAACCGGGCGGATCTGATGGCCGCACTGGCATTGAAGGACAGGGTAAACTTCAGGAAAGCTTATCTTGAGCCTGCTCTGGAGCTGGGCCTGATCGAAATGACCCAGCCGGACTCGCCGCGCAGCCCCACACAAAAATACCGCCTGACCACCTTGGGCAAACAGGCTCTGGCAAGCGCCAAAGGCCGCACATGACCCAGCCTCCATTCACCATTACAGCAACCACGCTCAATACCAGCCTGGACCTGTTCTGGCTGAAAGACAAAAGTCTGACCGATCTCGACAACCTGCCGGAGCCCGATGAGCTGGCAGAGGAGATCATCGAGAATCTGGAGGCGGGACTGGCAAGTTCTCGGACGGTATTGGCAAACCTGTCCCGGTAACTCAGGCAGGCGATGCATCGAACGACACTGTGATCCTCTATACTTGCGCCCCTCGTCAATCCGAACGTCGAATGACGGTCGATCGTTATTTTTAAGGTCTGCTGATGATTACTCTCGGAACCCCTCTCACTCCCGGCGCCACCCGTATCATGCTGCTCGGCAGCGGTGAACTCGGCAAGGAAGTCGCGATCGAGCTGATGCGGCTCGGCTGCGAGGTGATTGCCGTCGACCGCTACGCCAACGCGCCCGCCATGCAGGTAGCCCACCGCAGCCATGTCATCGACATGCTCGACGGCCAGGCGGTGCGCCGCCTGGTGGAGCAGGAAAAGCCACAGTTGATCGTGCCGGAAATCGAGGCCATCGCCACCGCCGAGCTGGTTGCGCTGGAAACGGAGGGCTGGCGGGTGATTCCCTCGGCCCGTGCCGCGCAGCTGACCATGAACCGGGAAGGTATCCGCCGCCTCGTCGCGGAGGAGCTCGATCTTCCGACCTCGCCTTACCGGTTTGCGGCGAACAGGGAAGAGTACCTGGCCGCTGTCGAGACGGTTGGCTTGCCCTGTGTGGTCAAGCCGATCATGTCGTCGTCCGGCAAGGGGCAGAGTATCGTGCGGTCGGCCGAAGAGGTAGGCGCTGCCTGGGATTACGCGCAGTCCGGTGGGCGTACCGGGCAGGGCAAGGTCATCGTCGAGGGGCTGGTGGATTTCGATTACGAGATCACTCTGCTCACTGTGCGCCATCGCGACGGCACCAGTTTCTGCGCGCCCATCGGCCATCGCCAGGAGAAGGGAGACTACCGCGAATCCTGGCAGCCCCAGGCCATGAGCGCCGTGGCATTGGCCGAAGCGCAACGCATTGCCAGGGCCGTCACCGATGCATTGGGTGGCTTCGGCATTTTCGGTGTCG
>CAYXXZ010000017.1:0-39989 GCA_964469165.1 uncultured Porticoccaceae bacterium | reverse complement strand
CGGTAGCGCCGGACGATCTGGTGAGCCGGGTTTACGTGCCCGCGCGCCAGGGTTCATTCCAGGTGGAAATGCTCGCCGCCAGCCGCGCCTATCAGCGTCTCTCCATGCCGATCCGGCCAACGCTCGAAGCCCTTTTGCGCTGGATTGCCGCCGACCAGCCGGTGCTGGTGCTGCAGAATCTCGGCCTGTCCTGGTACCCCAGATGGCATTATGCGGTGGTCATCGGCTACGACCTGGACGCAGGCAAGATCACCTTGCATTCGGGGGAGACGGCGTTCTACACCCTGCCCCTGCGCACCTTCGAACACACCTGGGCGCGCAGCCAGCAGTGGGGCATGGTGGCGCTCATACCCGGTGACTTGCCGGTGGTGGAAAGCGAAGAAAGCTACTTTCAGGCGCTGGCGGCCTTCGAAGGAGCGGGTGGCCGGGGTGTGGGAAAAGCCTGGCGCGCGGGTTTGCAGCACTGGCCAGAATCCCGCAATCTGCTGATGGGCTATGGCAACCACCTCTACGGGAGCAAGCAGTACGCTGCGGCGGCACAGCAGTATCGCCGTGTGGTGGCGCTGAATCCGGAGTACGCGCCAGCCTTCAACAATCTCGCCGCTGCCCTGGTCGAGCGCGGCGACCGCGCGGGCGCCATTGCCGCGGCAACCCGGGCGATTGCACTCGATCCCGGCAACGCCGCGCGCTATCGCGAGAACCTTGTCGCCGCGCAGGCGTTGCCGTAGGGGCGGTTCATCCTTTCACTAGGGCCTGTTCACACTACTTGAATAGTCGGCGTTGTGCCTGAAAAAGCGCCAATCAAGGCGCGACGAAGGTGGTTTGGTCATTCCAAATGAGTGAGGAGCAACGCTGAGTGGCGCTTTTTCAGGCGCAACCCGGAGGGCTGGGGCCATTTTTCCGCCCAGCTTCGTTGTCGGTCGTTCATATAGGCCCACTATATTTCTCTCCTTCCGCCTCACTGGTCGAAAAAATGGCCTCCAGCGACAACTATTCAAGTAGTGTGAACAGGCCCTAAGTCTTGTGTGCACCGCAACATGGCCGCGCGCTACCGTGCGCCGCTGGCGCGCAAACCCGTTGTCGACCCGAAGAGATCAAGAAGAGCTGCGGCGGTATTTGCGCAGCTCGCGGTTGAATACGGCGGCGACCCGTTCCATTTCGTCGATCATCTCATTGCGCATGCGCTCGGTACTCCTCGCGCTGCCCAGGCAGCTGATGTAGGCCTCGCTGGCGGACACGAACTGGTTGATCTTGTTGTGGGTCGCTGTCATCTCCTCCTGCGAGGCGCTGCTGCCGTCGGGAATGGTCGCCGAGAAAGCGGGCTTGTCGCAGGATGATGCCAGAGCCGGTGCCGCGATGAGCGCAGCGGCCAGCGCGGCACCGGCAAGGATCGAGTTTTTTGCGGAGCGGGCCAGGGGTTTGCTCTTGTGCATGGATACCTCCCAAGGTTGAAGACGGAGTTGGCGGACAGGGTGGCTTCACAGGTGTCCGGCAGAGACGCCGAATCGCCCGGCACCCGACCTCAGGAATATCGGCCGTGAGAGACAGAACTTGAGGGTTGTGTTACTGATAAATCAGCAATTTGGGCCAGGGCCTGGTGAGCTGTAAGCCTGAGCCGAACGTTGGCAGAGCTCAGCTCTTGCAGCGTTCCTGCTTAAAGCTTACGGCTTATAGCCCATTACACACTGAGACACAGCTGGGCGTGATTCGCCCAGGTGGTGCTGTGGCGGTAGGCTACTTCATACAGACTGGCGTCGTTCAGGCAGCGCAGTTCGGAGAATCTGGCCTGTTCGTAATACTCCGTGTCCCTGAGTATGTCGCCCAGGGCGCCAGCGCGGTCCAGGAGGGCGTCCTTGATGGCCTGCTGAAGCGGTACCTGACTCATCAGGTCCACCATGGTCATATCCATCAGCACGTCGAGCTGGGACAGCAAGCCAGTGATGAAGTAATCCGTGGGCGCTGGCCGGCCCGCCAACTGCGCGAGGAGCTCACACATGCGTCCGCGCACCAACATGTTGCGCGTCAGCTGTTCGGGCTTGTCGCCGGCGCGATCGATCAGCAACAGGTTCACCCAGCGCCGAATTTCCTCGGTGCCCAGCAGGGCGAAGGCGTGGGAGATGGAGTCCACCGTGCGACCCACGCCGAGCGCCGCGGCATTGACGATCTTCAATATGCGGTAGGTGAAGTCGGCATCGCGGATCGCGATCTGCTCCAGGCGGGTGGTGGTGACATTGGGGTTTTGCAGTTCCGCCAACAGTTGCAGCAACAGCTGTTTGTTGTTGCTGATCTTCTTGCCCTGCACGGGCGTTGCCGTGGCGAGAAAATTGCCCTGAAAGTAGTGGAACCCGGCGTCGCGGCAGCGCTGAAACAGCTCGCGATCGGTGATGCCGCTGGCCAGCAGATCGAGGCGGTAGGGCCGCAGCGCGGTGAGTGTCGCGCTCAGCGCATCTTCCGCCAGTTCTGCCACATTCAGCCGGATCACCTGGGCGATACCGAGCAGGGCGCGCAGGCGCGGGTCGGCGAGGGAGTAGTCGGCCAGCGCAAAACAGTAGCCCATCCCCGCGAACTGGCGCAGGCGCTGGATCAGATCATCGCTCATATCCGCATTGACACTGATCTCGATGATGTACTGCGCGCGCGGCAGCGTGGGCAGCTCGGGAAGAACCAGAAGCTCGTGGGGTACGCGAATGAAGGCGGGGACGCTGCGCATGCGGCCACCGTGCGGTACGTGGCGGTAGCTGCCGAGCACCAGCGAGAGGGCTGCCTCCAGCTCCGAGAGCGAGCTGTGGCCGGCGCCACGATGGTATTCGAGTTGCAGCTCGACGGCGGCGACATCCTGATTGCGCGCGAAAATGGGCTGGCAGGACAGGAAAAAATCGAGCCCCTGGATTTCATTGCGCCAGGATACCGCCGCCGCCGCCCTGCTCAAGGGCGCCGACTCTCGAGATGACGGGACGAGGCTGAGGGTGTCGAAGTCGTCCTCGTTGCCGGACATCGATACTCAGGCCTTGCAGTTCAGACCACCGCCACGCCGCTGGGACTGGCCGTCCACACCGTAAAGCGGGTTGCCAGCCAACGCCTGCAGCGCCGCCAGTATCTGGCGGTTGTGCGCCATGCGCTGGCCGATCAGGGAGCCATTGAGCAGGTTCAAATGGCGCGCGCCACGGGTCCGATCCAGCAATTGCTGCCACTGCTCCAGGCAGCCGGCACGGCGCGCGGCCTGCGCCATTCCCTCCGGGTCGTCGTCGTAATGCGCGTGCGCGAGAAGGTCGCGGCGCCTGGCATCCTCGATTTCAATGGCGGCCAGTGCCTGTTCCTTGGCGCTGGCCAGGCTCGCGAGAGCGGTGCTCGCCACGGGGTTCGCCATCAACAGATCGAATTCGCGCTGCAGCAGCACACCGAGCTCTTCGAGCAGCGAGCTCTGGCGGTCGATCACCGCGGCAAGACTCATTCTCCTTTCTCTCCCAGCAGCGAGCGCACGCTGTTGATCAGGCCGTCGGCAATTTTCTCGGGATGGATTTCCAGGCGGCCCTCACTGATGGCGCGGCGAATCTCCGCGACGCGGGCGGGGTCGATGTCCTTGCTGGTGTCGGTGGCGGCTTCGCTCAGGTGGCTGACCGTACCCGCCGGGGCTGCGCCGGTCGCCGAACCCGCCGGTCGGGCATCCGCCTTGCCGGTCTCCGGCTGTGGCAGCCGGGAAATGGGTGTGGAATTGTCGATTTTCAAAGCAAAGCCCTCCTGCTAAGTCTTCATATCAGTATATCGGCAGCGCAGGCGCACAGCTTTAGGGTGAATTTAGCTGTAAGCCGTAAGCTTTAAGCCAGACCCTTGATAGTCCAGTGGCTTCATCGGCCTCGCAGGCGCAACCGGTGTCGAAGGAATCTTGCTTAAAGCTTACAGCTTTCCACGCCTGGCCCCGCGCGATGAATTGCCTTTCTCAGGGCAGCGCGATCACCCGCCCGCTGCCGCTGATGGTACCTTTTACCTGCTGATGGCGGTCGAGGCGCACTGCAATGCTGTCGCCCAGGGCACCGGCGGCGAGTGCTTCGCCCTGGCGCGTCACCATGAAGCCTCGCCCGCGACTCTCGATGACCACCTGATCGCCGCGCCGCACCAGCAGCTCGCGTTGCAGATGGCGGGCTTGCAGTGGTGTATCGATTGCCAGGCGCTGGCGCGCGACCATGCCGGGGGCGATATTTGTGAGTGCCGTGCCGTTGAGCGCCGTGAGATCACCGCGCGCCATGCGCACCGCGTCGTCGCTGACGCGTTCACCGCGACCGAGGTCCCGCGCCGCCACCAGGTACTGGCCGACGATGCGCACCTGGGCCGGCACATAGAACACTTGTGCGGTGCCAGCTCCACAGCGAATCCCCACAACCACGCGGCCCCTGAGAGGCTCGGCGCCTGGCGCCAGAAAGGGCGCCGGCTCGACGCAGGACAACGCTTGCGGGGCGGGCGCGGTGATTTCCGTATGGACCTCGTCGCCCAGGTGCGCGAGTTCGCGATGGAGAAAATCCTGGAGCTGCGCCATCAGGTCATCGTGCGCGGCGGCAGCGGGCGCACACAGCAGTGCGACGAGCCACGCCAGGACGCGCCAGTCCGCGCGGAAACGCTCTGGGCTCGGGGGGCGGGAGGCTCTCGGGAACATGGTCGGCAAGCTGTGAAACCTTTAGTGATGACAGGGGATTGTAGGGTTCGCCGACAGGGATCAAGGGGCGAATTGGCGCTGAAATGGCCGCCTTTTCCCGCCATTGCCCCGTGCAGTCTCTGACTAGACTGCGATCCTGACCTGAAAAAACAGGATCGCCCTGATGATCGACAAGCTCAGCGAAGCGCTGCATTTTCAGCACCAGGCGTTGCGCCTGCGCCACCAGCGCCAGGATGTGCTGGCCAACAACATCGCCAATGCCGATACCCCGAATTTCAAGGCGCGGGACATCGATTTCGCCGCCGAGCTGGCGCGTGCGGCGGGGCGCGAGGGCGGGCGCAAAACCCTCGAGCTGAATCAAACATCGGCACGCCACCTCGGAGCCAGCGGCGGGTCCGCAGACGGTGGCGTGCCACAACGGCTTTATCAGATGCCGGAGCAATCCAGTCTCGACGGCAATACCGTCGAGATGGAGCGCGAGCGGGTGCGCTTTGCCGACAACGCGCTGCGCTATCAGGCCGGGCTCACCTTCATGAACCGCAGTCTGCAAGGTCTCAAGACCGCCATGCAGTCCGAGTGAGCGGAGGATACGCCATGACGCTGTTTTCCCTGTTCGACATTGCCGGTTCGGCGCTCAACGCGCAATCGCAGCGCCTCAACGTCAGCGCCAGCAACCTCGCCAACGCCGACAGTGTGGCGGGTCCCGACGGCGAGCCGTACCGCGCCAAGCAGGTGCTTTTCGAGGCCGCCGCCCAGCCCGGTGTGGCGGGGGTCAGGGTGGCCCGGGTGGTGGAAGACCCGGCGCCACCGCGCCTTGAATACAACCCCGGCCACCCCCTCGCCGACGAGCAGGGCTACGTGGCGATGCCCAACGTCGAGCCGGTTCATGAAATGGTCAATATGATTTCCGCGTCACGCTCTTACCAGGCCAACGTGGAAGTGCTCAATACCGGTCGACAATTGCTGCTCAAGACACTGACTCTGGGAGAAGGCTGATCATGATAAATACCCAAAACACCATCGATCCGGCAGTACTTGGCAACATAAACGCGGGGCCCGCCAAGGCGGGCAGCAGCGGCAGTGACGATCTGCGCACCAACTTCATGACCCTGCTGATCGCGCAACTGAAAAACCAGGACCCGCTCAACCCGCTCGAAAACGCCGAGCTCACCTCGCAGCTGGCGCAGATCAATACCCTGAGCGGTATCGAAGCGCTCAACGACACGCTGAGCGGCATCGCCGGCCAGCTCGGCGCCAATCAGGACCTGCAGGCGGCCGGCCTGATCGGCAAGGGTGTGATGGTGCCTGGCGATCGCATCTACATGGGTGGCGACGGCAGCGCCACACCCTTCGGTGTTGAACTGGCGGGCTATGCGCACAAACTGCAGGCACAGGTCGTCGACGGCAGCGGCCAGGTGGTGCGCAGCTTCGATCTGGGCGCCACCGGTGCCGGCGTGCATGCTTTTCTGTGGGACGGCTCCGTCGATGGCGGCGGTGTCGCTGCGCCCGGTGCCTACCGAGTGCTGATCGACGCTGTCGATGCCGAGGGCAATGCCCTGGCCAGCACGACCCTGAACTACGCCCTGATCAACGCGGTCACCCCGGGCGGTACCGAGGGTCCACTGCTCGACCTGGGCGGTGTCGCGGCACCGGTGACCCTGGCGGACATCCGTCAAATTCTTTGATTCGCCGCGACGTGCGCGGCCAGCATTTACCTGAGGAGATAACAACATGGGCTTTTCGCAGGCACTGAGCGGCCTCAATGCCGCCGCCACCAATCTCGACGTGATCGGCAACAATATCGCCAACTCCCAGACCGTGGGCTTCAAGGGCGCCCGCACCCAGTTCGCGGACGCCTTCGCCAGCGCCCAGGGCGGCGTGACGCGGCCGGGCCTCGGCACCAAGGTGGCGGGTATCCTCCAGAACTTCAACAGCGGCAACCTGCAGGGCACCGGGCGCGCGCTCGATATCGCCGTGGATGGCTCGGGTTTCCTGCGTTTTGCCCAGAACGGTCAGGTACTTTATTCCCGCAACGGCGAACTCACGCTCACCAGCGACGGCTATCTGGTCAATGCCCAGGGTGCCAACCTCACCGGGTACGCACCGGGCGTGGGTTCCGGCGGGGAGCCTTCGACACTGCGCATCCCCTCGGAACCCATGCCGCCGAGCGCCACGACGCAGGTGGACATTTCCCTGAACCTGGATTCGCGCGAAGGCTCGTACACCAACAGCGCCACGGTATACGACTCGCTGGGCAATACCCACGACCTCACCATGATTTTCACCAACAACATGGATAACACCTGGACGGTGACACTGGACCTCGATGGCACACCCATGACCGGCAGCGGCACTCTGAGCTTCACCACCGGTGGCCTCAGCAACCCGGCCACGTTCCTGGCCACCGCCGACCT
Source organism: uncultured Porticoccaceae bacterium (assembly GCA_964469165.1). Taxonomy (GTDB): domain Bacteria; phylum Pseudomonadota; class Gammaproteobacteria; order Pseudomonadales; family Porticoccaceae; genus CAYXXZ01. The sequence goes on along the minus strand of CAYXXZ010000017.1, from coordinate 32,927 downwards.
GGGCCCCACCGTGGATCAGTTGGAGTTCGATCTCAATGTCACAAGTACCCAGTTCGCCAGCCTCTCCCAGCTGAGCGAGCTCGATCAGAACGGCTATGCGGCAGGCGATCTGCTGGGTATCAGCATCAACGACAACGGTGACATCGTCGGCAATTATTCCAACCTCCAGAGCGAACCGCTCGGCACCATCGTGCTGGCTAACTTCGTCAACCCCGAAGGCCTGCAACCGGTGGGCGACAACGCCTGGGTAGTCAGCGTTCAGTCCGGCGACCCCTTCCTCGGGCGCCCCGGCGAGGGCAAGTTCGGGCTGGTGGAATCCGGCGCCCTGGAATCGTCGAACGTGGATATGACCGCCGAACTGGTCAATCTCATCATCGCGCAGCGCTACTACCAGTCCAACGCCCAGACCATCAAGGCCCAGGACGAGGTGCTGCAAACCACCATCAACATGATGCGTTGACCCTGGAGAGTCCTGACCCGTGGATCGCGTTCTCTACACCGCCATGGCCGGCGCCAGGCAGAGCCTGGAGCGCCAGGCCGTGGCCAGCAACAACCTCGCCAACCTGGCGACCAGCGGTTTTCGTGCCGAGCTGTCGGCTGCGCGCGCCGTGCCGGTGCAGGGCGCTGGCACGCTCGCGACCCGCGTTTCGGTAGCTGCTACCACGGCGGGGGCGGATTTCAGCCCTGGCACCTTCACCACCACCGGCCGCGAGCTCGATGTGGCGCTGCGCGGCGGCGCCTGGTTGGCGGTGCAGGACGGCGCCGGCGCTGAAGCTTATACAAGGCGCGGCGATTTGCAGGTGGACGGCAACGGCATGCTCACCAGCGCTGGCCGCCCGGTGTTGGGCGACGACGGCCCCGTCCTGATCCCCCTCGGCGCCCAGGTGTTCGTGGGTGATGACGGCACCCTGAGCGCCATTGGCGAAGGCGAGAACCCCGACGCCCTGGTGGAAATTGCCCGCCTCAAACTGGTGGACCCCGGCGCGCAGCGCCTGACGCGCGGCGAGGACGGCCTGTTCCGCGCCGCGCCCGGCGAGGATGGCGAAGTCCGAGCCCTGCCCCGCGACGAAGACGCGCGTGTTGCCTCGGGTGCACTCGAAGGCAGCAATGTCAGCGCGGTGGACGGCATGGTGGCGCTGATCGACAACGCACGGCGCTACGAGATGCAGCTCAAGGTGATCGAGCATGCCGACGACAACGCCCAGCGCGCCAACAACCTGTTGTCGCTGCAAGGCTGAGGGCAAAACGCCGTAGGTTGGGCTGACGCAGGAAGCCCAACAAACCCCAGGGTAATCCTGCAACGGCGCTGTTGGGCTTCCTGCGTCAGCCCAACCTGCGATGAACGTCACAAGATAGGAAACCGCAAGCATGATCAAGTCACTGTGGACCGCCAAGACCGGGCTCGAGGCCCAGCAACTGCAACTGGACGTGGTCACCAACAACCTGGCCAACGTCGGCACCAATGGCTTCAAGCGCTCGCGCGCCGTGTTCGAAGACCTGCTCTACCAGAACCTGCGCCAGCCCGGTGCCTGGGCCAACAACCAGAACAACCTGCCCTCGGGCCTGCAGGTGGGCACTGGCGTGCGCGCCGTGGCCAGCGAGCGCCTCCATACCCAGGGCAACCTGATGCAGACCGGCAATTCCCGCGATCTCGCCATCGACGGCAACGGTTTTTTCCAGGTGCTGATGCCGGACGGCAACGTCGCCTACACCCGTGACGGCAGCTTCCAGCTCGACCAGAACGGCCAGCTGGTGACCGCGGGCGGCTACCCGCTGGAGCCCGCCATCATCATTCCCGAGAATGCCCTGTCGATCACCATCGGCCAGGACGGCATCGTGTCCGTCACCCAGCCGGGCAACAACCTTGCCGAACAGGTTGGCCAGCTCACCCTCTCGACCTTCGTCAACGATGCGGGCCTGCAAACCATCGGCCAGAACCTCTACCTGGAAACCAGTGCGTCGGGACCGCGCAACGAGAACATGCCGGGCATGAACGGTGCCGGGCGCCTCTACCAGGGCTATGTGGAAACCTCCAACGTCAACGTGGTGGAAGAGATGGTCAACATGATCCAGACCCAGCGCGCCTACGAGATCAACAGCAAGGCGGTGCAGACCAGCGACGAGATGCTGGCGCGCCTGGCGCAACTCTGAGGGCCGACAGGTGGCGCTGCGTGTTTGTGCGATGCTCGCCGTACTGGCCCTGACGGGCTGTGCCGGCAAGACGGCGCCGCGCGCGGAAAGCTGGCCCGGCGCGGGCGGCGGTGCCGCGCCGCCGCAGGCCGCCAACAATGGCGCCATCTTTCAGCCCCAGCGCGGCCATATGCCGCTCTTCGAGGATCTGCGTCCGCGCCGTGTCGGCGATATTCTCACCATCGTCGTCAACGAGCAGGTGAGCGCCAGCAAGAACGCGTCTTCCAATACCCTGCGCTCCGCCAGCGGCAGCCTGGCGCTCGACCAGTTGCCCGACGCCCTGGAAGAGCTGGCCAAGTACGGTTTCGACCTGTCCTCCGAGCAGGCCTTCAGCGGCGGTGGCGGGTCGCGCGCCAACAATACCTTCACCGGCACCATCACCGTGTCGGTGCAGGAAGTGTTCGCCAACGGCAACCTGCGGGTGGCGGGCGAGAAGCAGATCGCGATCAATCGCGGCACCGAGTACATCCGCTTCTCCGGGGTGGTGAATCCGCGTTCCATCGGCGGCCAGAACACGGTGCCGTCCACGCTGGTGGCGGACGCCCGCATTCAGTACACCGGCGACGGCTACATCAGCGAGGCCCAGCGCATGGGCTGGCTGCAGCGCCTCTTCCTCAACGTGGCACCCTACTGATGGTGCGCCGCGTCTTGGGGTTTCTCGCCGTTCTGGCGCTGGCGTGCGGCGCGCGCGCCGAGCGCATAGGCGATATTGCCGACATCGCCGGGGTGCGCGACAACCCGCTGGTGGGCTACGGTCTGGTGGTGGGTCTCGACGGCACCGGCGACCAGACCATGCAGGCGCCCTTTACCGGCCAGAGCCTCACCAACATGCTGTCGCAGTTGGGCATTACCGTGCCCCCCGGCACCAATATGCAGTTGCGCAACGTGGCGGCGGTAATGGTGAGCGCTACCCTGCCGCCCTTTGCCCGGCCGGGACAGCGCCTCGACGTGGTGGTGTCGTCGGTGGGCAACGCCAGAAGCCTGCGCGGCGGCACCCTGCTGATGACGCCCCTCAAGGGTGTCGACGGCGAAATCTACGCCATCGCCCAGGGCAATCTGCTGGTGGGTGGCGCCGGTGCCCAGGCCGGGGGCAGCAGCGCCCAGATCAACCAGCTCGCCGGCGGGCGCATCAGCGCTGGCGCGCTGGTGGAGCGGGACGTGCCGTTTCGCCTCGAAACCCTGGGCGGCAGCGTCGACCTGCAACTGCGCGAGGCGAATTTCACCACCGCGCAGCGCGTCGTGGCGGCCATCAATGACCATTTCGGCCACCGCGTCGCCGAAGCCGTCGACAGCCGCGTGATTCGCCTCGCCGGCCCGGTGGAGAGCGGTGGTCTGGTGGCCTTCATGGCACAGGTTGAAAATGTCGAGGTCGTGCCCGGCGACGCCAGGGCACGAGTGGTGATCAACGCCCGCACCGGCTCCGTGGTGCTGAGCGGCCCGGTGAGCCTGTACCCGGCGGCGGTGGCCCACGGCAACCTGTCGGTAACCATCAGCAGCAATTACGACGTGGTGCAGCCGGCGCCCTTCGGCATGGGTGAAACGGTAGTGGTGCCCGATTCGGACATCCTCATCGAACAGCAGGTAGGCGGCCTCAACCCGGTGCAGGGCGTCGACCTGCTGGATGTGGTGGACGCGCTCAACTCCCTGGGTGCCACCCCGCAAGATCTGATGTCCATACTCGAGGCGCTCAAGGCGGCCGGCGCCCTGCGCGCCGAACTGGAGATCCTGTGACGCTGGCCGCGCTTGCCGGTGGCTTCGCCCTCGACGTACAGGGACTCGAGCGCCTGCGCCACAGCGAGGACCGGGACGCGGCGCTCGAAGCGGCCGCCGACCAGTTCGAAGCCGTCATGCTGCAAATGATGCTGAAAAGCTTGCGCGACGCCACCCCGCGCGCCGCTCTGTTCGACAGCTCCGCGACGCGCTTCCATGAGTCGCTGCTCGACCAGCAGTGGGCCCAGCACCTGGCCGGGCGCGGATTGGGTCTTGCCGAGCAACTGGTGGCGCAACTGCGCGACAGGCCTCCGGCGCCACGCAGCGGCCTGCTGGCCGGCATCCCGCGCGGCGCGCCTACCGATCTGCGCGGTCACGAGCTGCCCCCTTCCCCCGCAGGCGTGCCGGGTGGCACCATTGCTGCAGCGCCAGACCCTCTGGCTGCGCTGCGTGTTACAGGGGCTCCGCGTGCCGCCCCGCCCCTTCCGCCAGAGCGGCATGATGCGACCACAGCCACACCTGTACCGGCCGCCCCCGCACGCTTTCTCGCGCGCCTGCGCGAGCCCGCCGAAGCTGCCGCCCGCGCCGCTGGCCTGTCCGCCGAGCTGATGCTCGCCCAGGCCGCGCTGGAAACCGGCTGGGGCCGCTACCGCATCGCCCGCGCCGACGGCAGCGACAGCCACAACCTGTTCGGGATCAAGGCCGGCGGCGATTGGCGGGGCGAGACCACCAGCGTGGTCACCCACGAGTACGTCGCGGGCGAGCGGGTCAGGGTGGAGGCGCGCTTCCGTGTCTACGACAGTTACGAGATGGCGTTTGCGGATTACGCGCGCCTGGTGGGCGGCAACCCCAGGTATCAGGCGGTGGCCGCAGCGGCGAGCGCGGAACAGGCTGCGCGCGAACTGCAGGCCGCCGGCTATGCGACCGATCCCGCCTACGCCGACAAGCTCATCTCCTTGATCGCGCGCAGCAGAGAGCTGGCGGAATCAGGCTGAAGCCTGCCTGCCCTCACCTTCAGTCAAGAACCCGAGCATGCGGCCGATAACCCAGATATCAACACAGGAACACCGGGATGAAAATCTTCTCCATCGGCGTCAGTGGCCTCAGCAGCGCCCAGGCTGCGCTGCTGGCAACCAGCAACAATATCAGCAATGTCTACACCCCCGGCTACCACCGCGAGATCCCGGTGCTGGAGCAACAGCGCGTGGGCGGCGTCGGTGTCGGCGCCATCCAGCGTCAGTTCAATCAGTTCGTTGCGGCGCAGCTCAACAGCGCCACCAGCAACCTGAGCGGGCTTGATGCCTATCACGCGCAGGTGGCCCAGATCGACAACCTGCTGGGCAGCAGCAACACTGGACTGGCGCCGTTGCTACAGAGCTTCTTTTCGTCGCTGCAGGATGTGGTGGCGTCACCGGCTGATCCCGCCGCGCGCATGGGGGTGATCGGCACCGCCAACGCGCTCACCGCCCAGTTCCGCGCCGTGGATGGCTATCTGCACAGCATGCAGCACAGCATCAATGGTCAGATCGGCAACGAAATCACCGGTATCAACGACACCCTGGCGCAGATCGCCAGGCTCAACAACGAGATCACCCTGGCGGTGGCCAATCGCGGCGAGGCGCCCAACGCCTTGCTCAACCAGCGCGATGCCATGGTCAACAAACTTGCCGAGAGCATGGATGTTCGCGTCAGCTATCTGGACGGTGTCAACTACAGTATCGCCATGGCCGACGGCAAGCCCCTGGTCGTGGGCGGACGCCATTTCGAGATCGAGGCGGTCATGGCCGCGGACGATCCCACCCGCGTCACGGTGGGCTACGACGGGCCTGCGGGCACTCCGGTGGAGTTGGGCGAGACGGTTTTCGCGGGCGGTCGCCTCGGTGGCCTCATGGCATTTCGCCGCGAAACCCTCGACAGTGTCCAGAACGGGATCGGCCTGCTGGCGGCATCGCTGGCGCACGCTTTCAACGGCCAGCACGGCGGTGGCACGGACCTGTACGGCAACGCCGGGGGCGATCTCTTTGCGCTGGGCGCGCCGCGCCTGTTCGCCAACGACAACAACAGCGGTGGCGCGCAATTCAGTGCAATCTTCGATGGTACTGCCGCGCTCAGCGGCGCGGATTACGATATCCGCGTCAGCGATGCCGCAAGCGGGACGTTCGTGGTGACGCGCCGCGATACCGGGGCGAGTTTCGATATCGCGCTCAACGGCGCCAACCAACTGGCCTTCGACGGCCTGGTGCTGACCCTGGATGATCCGGCGCAACTCGTGGATGGCGACAGCTACCTGCTGCAGCCGACCCGCAACGTCACCCGGGATTTTGCCAATCTGATCCGCGATCCGGGCCTCATCGCCGCCGGCCAGTCGGCCAGCAGCGGCGACAATCGCAATGCGCTGGCGCTGCTCGACCTCCAGAACAGCAAGGTGGTGGGCGGTCGCGCCAGCCTCAACCAGGCGTATGCGGGGCTCGTCAGCGACGTCGGCATCCGCACCAACATCGCCGAACTCAACCTCCAGGCGCAGCGCGGCTTCACCGAGCAGATCCGCGTGGTGCAGCAGTCGGAATCCGGTGTGAATCTGGATGAGGAAGCCGCCAACCTGATCCGCTACCAGCAGTATTACCAGGCCAATGCCAAGATCATCGAAGTGGCGAGCACGCTGTTCGATACCATTCTCGGCGTCAGCCGCTGACTTCCGGAGGCACACGATGCGCATCAGCACCCAGACCCTGTTTGGCGCCAGTACCGCCACCCTGCAGCGTCAACAGGCGGAATTCCTCCGCATCGGTCAGCAATTGGCGTCGGGGCAAAGGGTGCTGAAACCCTCCGACGACCCGCTGGCGTCGTCGCGCGCGCTGGAGGTGTCCCAGTCCAAGGCGGTGGCCGAGCAGTACGCCGCCGCTCGGGTCGGGGCGCGCAATGCCCTGTCGCAGCAGGAACAGGTACTCAACAGCATCGGGCACGCCATCACCAGCGCCAAGACGCTGGCAGTGCAGGCGGCCAGCGACACCCTGACGCCCGCCGACCGCGCCTCGATCGCCGCCGAACTGCGCGGCATTCTCGAAACCGTGCTCGGTCAGGCCAATGCGGCGGACGGCAATGGCCGCTATCTGTTCGGCGGCTTCCAGGACGACAGCCCGCCGTTTGTGCGCGATGGTGCCGGCGCAGTGAGCTACGTGGGCGACGCCAATGCTCGGAACCTTCGCATCGATGACGCGCGCCTGATGGCGGTGGGCGACAATGGCATCACCCTGTTTCAAATGGTACAGGCGGGCGCCGGATATGTCGCCACCGCGGCGCCGGGCAATGCCGGCAACCTCACCTTCACCGGGCCACTGGTGCTGGACAACAGCGCGCCGGACCATGGCAGTGCTTTCACCCTCGAGTTCAGTGTCGCCGGCGACAGCATCAGCTACAGCGTCAACGGTGCGCCGGCGCAAATCTGGCAGGCTGGTGAGCCCGTGGTATTCGGTGGCCTATCGCTGAAACTCGACGGTGTCCCCGCCGCTGGCGACAGTCTCGTCGTGGCACCGTCAGGCGGCGTCAACACCGATCTCTTCGCCACGCTCAAAAATCTCGTCGATGCCCTGGAACGTCCGGATCAGACGGCGACGGACAAGGCGCGCCTGCGCAATACGCTCAACACCAGCATGCGTGAACTCGACAACGCATTGGACAATATCCTCACCGTGCGCGCCTCGGTGGGTGCCAAGCTCAACGAGCTGGACACCGTCGACGAAGTGGCGGGCAACCGCATTCTCAACTATGAGGAAACGCTGTCCCAATTGGTGGATTTTGATCTGGTCAAAGGCATATCCGATTACAGCCTGCGGCAGATGGGTTTGGAGGCCTCGCAAAAGGCGTTCGTCGATATCACCCGCATGTCGCTGTTCAATTTTCTTTAGGGCCTGCGCTCGCTCTCTCGTTGGCGTTTTGACAAAACCTGAGCTATGTTTAGGTCGCCCGTCACAAAAGTGTTCATAACAAGCGGAGAAAGACATGGCGCAACAAAAACTTGTGGGAATCGTTTTGATCGTCGTTGGCGTAATCCTGCTTTATTTCGGTTGGCAGGCGTCGCAATCACTGGGGGAGCAGGTGGTGGAAGGAATCACCGGGCGCTTCACCGATGAAACCATGTGGTATCTCATAGGAGGCGCGGTCGCGGTGGTGGTCGGCGCCTTTCTCGCATTCTTGCGAAAATAATTACTGCTCGCGTACGCACACCGAAATTTCTATCGGTGTGCGGTTCCGTTTATTATTCGCTGGGAAAATTGACTGTGCGGCTGAACGTGTACAGGCGCAGGAGGCCCTGCGCCTGGCAGTCTCGGCCATTATCTGTTGCTGGCATCCTGTACTTTTTCGCCTGCCCGCTCGATATCCTTGCCGGCACCTTCCACGGTATTGCAGGCGGAAAGCAAGAATGCACTCAGAACAATGGTGGCGAAAAAAGCAAATACACTGAACGGCCGGAACGTTGATGATTTCATGATAAATATCCTTTTTCGATTCATATGGGTAAGACGGTACAGTCATTGGCGTTGTCGCAGGACTCACAACTCGCAGGTCCCGCATAAAGTAGATATACAACAAATCGAAAAAAAGCAACCTGATCTTATGGCGACTATACGGAGCGTGTTTCACAAAGCACAGAATGCAACGGAACTCTGTGCGGTGACCAACATTCAAAGACCCGGCAACAGACAGCAGGAGGAGTTCATCATGTTCCGTCGTCTCACGTCAGGTATTTTTTTCAGCGGGGTGCGGTGGCGAAAATTGGCAAGACGTTTTCGCTAGGGGTGACACTGGCGACTCACGAAGGTCATTATTTGAGTGGCGGCAGCAAGGTGGTCAGGGATGACACAGGGAAAATGATACTCGAGGTGTAAGACACCGGGCCAATAACCTATGTGAATCTTGAGCCCGGAGCCTATACTCTTGTTGTCGATGTCGCCGGCTTCCCAGGTGAAAAGGAAGAACGAACCGTCGAGGTTGGCGATAATCAGGTGACAGGAACCTTCGCGCGGCGCACCGAGTAGAATGAAAATCCGATAGATCATCGATCAGGAGATACAGTAATGGCCGTAACCGTGACAGATCCCATCAAGATTATTTTTGCCATCATCCTTCCGCCTTTGGGTGTATTCCTCGAAGTCGGTCTGAAAGGACACTTCTGGCTCAATATCCTGCTCACCCTGCTGGGCTTTGTGCCGGGCATCATTCACGCGCTTTATGTGATTTTGAAACATTGATGGATGCTGGAAAACTGTAGGTTGGGCTGAGGAACGAAGCCCAACAGGCTCGGGGTAGAGGTGCGTCCCACGCGTTGGGCTTCGTTCCTCAGCCCAACCTACAGCCTATGCCCCCGCCATCACCAGTACCAGTTCCTGCATGAAACGCAGGCCTTCGCTGAACAGGCGCTGCAGAAAACGCCCCAGGTCATTCATCAATAACGTCAAGAGAAATATGCCGACGGTCAGTGACACGGGGAAACCTACCGAGAACACGGTGAACTGTGAATTAAAGGGGTCGTATTGAATTAAAGGGGTCGTATTGAATATTTGTCGGCCAGCCACCCTTGGCGTTTACTAAATATTCAATACGACCCCTTTGTTCATGCCTTTGTTCATGTGGGAAAAATCGGGTCGGTTGGCGGACGAGTTTCGACAGGTACTAAAGGAAAGATTAATGGGATTGGAGGCCGACTAGACATAGGAGGAGGTGCCCATGGAGGATATCAAGGTTGTGAAGTCCAGGTGCAGTCGTGTGCCGGAAATTTCTGATGCATGTACATGGCGAATTTGATTATGCAAAGTATTGAGAAAGAACTTTTTAGAAGAATGTTGATATTCGGAATAACCTTAGGTATGCAGGTTTTGACCATTTACACATTTGAAGAGGTCAGTAACTTGTACGGACAATGGGTCTTTATGTTATTGCAAATTTCCGCTTTAGTCATATATGGATACTGTTTTTTTTATAAATGGTTCTTTTTCCAGTTGCTCAAATATATTTTTAGGACAAACGGAGACAGAGGCGAATAAAAGCAAAGGGCGGGGGTCAAGTCTGAATGGTACTGACTTAAGAGTTAATGTACTGATATAGATATAGCGAATTAAAGGGGTCGTATTGAATATTTATTGACCAGTCAGCCCTAGCGCTTACTAAATATTCAATACGACGCCTTTATTCTCCTATTTATGGTGCGGGGAGGCTAAAAAATATTCTCAGAAATGAGACACCAATCATGAAAGAATTGGGCGAGTCGGCAAGGATAAGTTACGAATGATAAGGCAAATTATGCGTGTTTTAATGGTGCTGTTGGGTACGCATGCTTTCTGCATGTAATAGTGATGGTGTAGAGGTGGAAAAAACTATTTTTATCTATTATTACCCATTTGAGTTGGAGACATTTTCTCCAATCAGTGAGAAGGATATAGAGTCTGTCGCAAGGTGCACGCTCCATATTCCACGCGAACATCGCTTGGTCAAAGAGCTTTTTTCAATTTTTGAGAAAGTTGAGGCGGGGGAGTTTGATAGTCGTGTTGTGAGAATGAAAATAAAATCCCCAAGATCAGTTATCAGCTATGTTGATCAGGATGGGGGATTGAAGAGTGTTGTAAAAAGCGGAACATCAGATGCTAAATTAACAGCAGAAGGATTTCGATTATTGAAGGTGTGGGCTGGGCAAGCTATTGAAAAATTCAATGGATGTTCAAGTTCCGAGAATTAAATAATAAGAGATGATTAAAGAGGTCTGATTGGAATGGAGGAAACGGCGAGGGGCAAGTCTTGCGTTTTGCCTTTTAGGCTTGGTGATTTAGGCGTGGCAACGTGTTTTCTTTTGCTTTCCGCCCCTGGGCGTGTTTCTCGAAGTCGGCTTGAAAGGTCACTTCTGGCTCAATATCTTGCTCACACTTCTCGGGTTTGTGCCGGGCATCATTCATGCGCTGTATGTGATTCTGAAACATTGATGGATGCTGGAAAACTGTAGGTTGGGCTGAGGAACGAAGCCCAACAGGCTCGGGGTAGAGGTGCGTCCCACGCGTTGGGCTTCGTTCCTCAGCCCAACCTACAGCCTATGCCCCCGCCATCGTCAGCACCAGTTCCTGCATGAAACGCAGGCCTTCGCTGAACAGGCCCTGCAGAAAACGCCCCAGGTCATTCATCAATAACGTCATGAGAAATATGCCGGCGGTCAGTGACACGGGGAAGCCTACCGAGAACACGGTGAACTGTGGCGCGGCGCGGTTGAGGATGCCCATTGCCAGATTGATGATCAGCAGTGCCGCCACCAGCGGCAGCGCCAGGAGAAGACCCGAAACGAACAGCGTCCCGGCAAAGCGCACCAGCAGTTCGAACGCGCTGGCTTGCAGGCCGCCCACGCCAATGGGCAGCGTCACGAAACTGGCGGCGAGCACTTCGATGGTCATCAGGTGGCCGTTGAAGGCCAGAAACATCAGCAGGGCCAGCATGTACAGCAGCCGTGACAGAATGGCGGTGTTGGTGCCTGTGTCCGACGAGAAAAAGGTCGCAAAGGCAAGGCCCATCTGCAGACCGATGAACTCCCCCGCCGCCTGTACCGCGGCGAACAGGATATGCAGCGCGAGGCCCATGGCCACGCCGATCAGAAATTGCTCGATCAGAATGCCGAGGCCGCTCCACGACAGAATCGCTGCTGGCGGAGGCGTCGGCAAGGCGCTGCTCACGGCGACAGTGAGCAAGGCGGCCAGGCCGATCTTGACGCGCGCGGGCACGCTGGCGTGGCCAAACAGGGGGGCGGTGGCAATGAACGCGGCGATGCGCGCAAAGGGCCACAGGAACAGCGCGATCCAGCCCTGTAACTGGGCGAAGCTGAGCTCTATCACCCCGGGGAGGCCCTAGCCCAGCATGTAGGGAATGTTGCGCAGCAGGCGTTCGGTGAACTCGGTGAGCAGGCGGATGAGAAAAGGCCCCGTCAGCACCAGTACCACGCACACGCCGAGAATCTTGGGAATGAAAGACAGCGTCATTTCATTGATCTGGGTAGCGGCCTGAAAAAGACTCACCAGCAGGCCGATCAACAGCGCGCTGAGCAGCAGGGGCGCCGCCAGCAACAGGGCCAGGCGCATACTTTGTGAGGCCAGATCCATCACCATTTCGGGGGTCATTCTTTCTCCGGGGGACGTGAGAGTCTGTTCATGAATTTGCGGTTTTTTGAGTTTCACGTTGCACGTTACAGGTTTCACGTAAAAGCCGGAACGAGACCCTGGCAGACACATCATCGGCACCTCGCAACATGGCCAGTGCTCCGTTGTTGCAGCGGCCATCTCGCGTGAAACCTGTAACGTGCAACGTGAAATTCCCGGTCACCTACACATAAAAGCTTTGCGCCAGCGAGCCGATGATCAGTTGCCAGCCATCCACCAGCACGAACAGCATCAGCTTGAAGGGCATGGAGATGGTCGCGGGTGGCACCATCATCATGCCGAGTGCCATGAGCACGCTGGCCACCACCAGATCGATGACCAGAAACGGAATGAACAGGGTGAAGCCGATCTGGAACGCGGTTTTCAGTTCGCTGGTGACGAAGGCGGGCACGAGTATCCGCAGCGGCACCTCGGCAGGACTGGCCGGGGCGGAAGCGCCCGCGACGCTGGACAGCATGGCGATGTCTGCCTCGCGGGTTTGGCTCAGCATGAAGGTGCGCAGCGGCTCGATACCGCGCGCCAGCGCTTCTTCCATGGCGATGGCGTCCGCGCTGAGGGGTTGCCAGGCATCGCGGTAGATCTCGGAAAACACCGGCGCCATGACGAAGAAGGTCAGAAACAGCGCCATCCCCAGCAGCACCTGATTGGGCGGCGCGGTGGGCGTGCCGATGGCGGTGCGCAGCAGGCCGAGCACGATGACGATGCGGGTGAAACTGGTCATCATCAACAGCATGGCGGGCAGAAACGCCATGGCGCTGAGCAGCAACAGGGTCTGCAGCTGGATCGACCATTGCTGGCCGCCATCGCCGGTGGGCTGGCTGATGATGCCGGGAAGGGTCGCTTGTGCGATGGCACCTTCCGGTAGAAAGAACAAGCCCAGCGCGAAAAAGGCGAGCAACAGCCTCATCGAACGCGCTCCGCGCCGCGGTGCCCCACCGCTTCGGCAAGACGTGAGGCGAAACTCGCTGAGCGCTGCTCGTGCCCGGCCTGTGGCGGTGCCTGCAACTCGTGGAGTTTGCTGACCTGACCACCACCCACGCCCAGCACCAGCCAGGTATCCGCCACCGCCACCACCACCACGCGTTCCTTGGGCCCCACCGCCGTGCTGGCCACCACGCGCACGGCATGGCCCGCCGGGTTCGCCGTGCCACCCAGGCGCCGCACCAGCCAGGCGCAGAGCACGATCAGCCCCACCACCAGGGCCAGCGCCACGGCGGTCTTGCCCAGCACCGCGAGCCCCTCCAGCGAGTCGGCGCCGTTCATCGGTTGAGCTTCTGCACCCGCTCCGAGGGGGTGATGATGTCGGTGATGCGGATGCCGTACTTGTCGTCCACCACGACCACTTCACCCTGGGCGATGAGGTAGCCATTGATGAGAATGTCCATGGGGTCGCCCGCCAGTCCGTCCAGTTCCACGACCGAACCCTGCGCCAGCTCCAGCAATTGCTTGATGGTGATACGGGTGCGGCCGAGCTCGACGTTGAGCTTGACCGGGATGTCCATGACGATTTCCAGTTCGCGCGGCAGCGTGCCTTCTGCACCCCGTTCGTCGAGGGGCTTGAAGATCGTCTCGCTGCGTGCCGCAGGTTCGTCCGGTTCCGGCTGGCTGGCCGTCTGCTGCTCCGCGAGGGCCGCCGCCCAGGGATCGTCGTCTTCGGGTGTGAGCTCCGCGGCATCCGTGTCCGGCGCCACCTCCGGCGCGGCGGCGCTGGCCTCGACGTCACCGTCGGCGGGGGGGTTACCTGTGGTCATCGGGGTCGTCCTCGGTATCGGTCAGGGAGACGCCGGGCGCACTGGCACCCGGCGGAGAATCGATGATGCGCCGCACCCGCAATGCCAGATGCTCGCCCTGGGTGCCGTAGTCGCATTCCAGCACCGGCACGCCATCGACGCGTGCGGTGGCTTGCTCCGGCAGGGCGATGGGCAACACGTCGCCCACCGCCAGCGCCACCACGTCTCGCAGGCGCAGCGAAATGGCGACGAAATCCGCCATCAGCTCCACTTCGGTGTGCTTGAGCTCACCGGCCATGCGCCGCCGCCAGTCGCCACTGACACGGGCATGACTCTCGGTAACGGGGTTGGTGAGCAACTCGCGCAGGGGTTCGATCATCGAATAGGGAAAGCAGATCTGGAAATCCGTCGCCATGCTGCCCACTTCGAGATGAAAGTTGGTGTTGACGATGATTTCGTTGGGCGAATTGGTGATGTTGGCGAATTTGGCCTGCATCTCGGAGCGCAGATAATTGATTTGCAGCGGGTACAGCGATTGCCAGGCGTCCTGGTAGGCGTCCGTGGTCAGCGTCAGCAGGCGCCGTATGATGCGCTGCTCGGTGTTGGTGAACTCGCGGCCCTCCGACTTGGTGAGAAAGCGCCCGTCGCCGCCGAACAGGTTGTCCACCACCATGAACACCAGCGCGGGCGGAAACACCACCAGCGCGGTGCCGAGCAGCGGCTTCATGTTCACCAGGTTGATGTTGGTGGGTACCGGCAGGTTGCGCGAGAAATTGCTGTAGCTCTGGTAGCGCACCGCGTCCACGGTGATGTCCGCGTTGCGGCGGATGAGGTTGAACAGGCTGATGCGAAACTGGCGCGCGAAGCGCTCGTTGATGATGTCGAGGGCATGCAGGCGTTCGCGGATGATGCGATGCTGGGTGGCCGGGTCGAAAGGCCGGATGTGCGGGCCCTCGGAGCGCCCGGCGCCGGACTCTTCCGCCTCACCGCTGACGCTGTTGAGCAGTGCGTCGATTTCTTCCTGAAGGAGCAGATCGTTCTTGGCCATGGCTTATTGCAGAATGAAGTCCGTGAACAATACCGCGTCCACGGCGAGCGGCGCCTGGCCTTCCACAAAGGGGCTGTCGAGTAAGGCGCTGATATCGCCGGCGAGACGCTCCTTGCCCTGCGGAGACACCAGCGCCTCGCCATCCTGGCCCGACAGTAGAATCAGCAGGCGGCTCTGCAATTCCGGCATGTAGCGCAGCAGCGCCGCCTGGGTGCCCTTGTCTTCGGTTTTCAGCGACAGGCCGATGTACAGCAATTGCCTGCCGTAGCCCTCCCCCTGGAGATTCACGGTCATGGGGCCGACCTTGACGAACAGCGGCTCCACCACTGCGCGCGGCGTGCTCGCGGTGTCTCCGGGGGTGGTGTCGGCGCTGGTGTCGAGCAGCAGGTAGACGATGGCGCCGCACAGCACCACCACTGCGCTCAGCAGCAGAATGATCAGCCATCTCAGGCGGGACGAATTGTCCGCGGCGTTTGTCATTGAACGTATTGCCTCCGCAGGCGGGTGTCGGCGCGGTATGCGCAGGGTACCGGGATCGATGGCCAGTATGACCGCTGGGCAAAGTGGGCCAAGGCGCGAAAAGCCCGCGTAAGCCCCCCTTACTCGGTGGTTTGTACTTCGGACACTGTTGAGATAAGTGCTTGTTCGCGATCTTGGCAGGTCTCTGAGTTGCACGTTGCACGTAAACGCCGGGGTAACCCTGCGCGCGAGCAGCTTGCGTGAAACGTGTAACGTGAAACCCAGACAAATAAACTAGACATAAACATTGACCCGCCCCGCGGGCGCGACCTCGACACGCAATATCGGCGTTTCACTCTCCTGTCCGCTGTCGCCGGTGCGGCCATCGCGCCGTTGCGGTGCCGCCTGCTCGCTGAAGTCGCGACGGCTGCCCTGTTCGCCGACGCTCGCCTGGCCCAGCGTGATGCCCTGCTCGGCGAGAGATTCGCGCAGCTGCGGAATGGCCTGTTCAGCGGCATTGCGGGCGGCGGGGCTCAACGCCGTGAGGTGCAAATGCAGCTCGTGGTCGGCGTGTTGCATGATATCGACCACCAGCGGCCCCAGCTCGGCCGGATTGAGTTGCAGCGAAACGCGCTGATTGCCGCTGTGCACCAGTTTCACCAGCTGGTCACCCAGGTGCTGGCCCCACACCGGGCTGGCGAGGGGCGTCGCCAGCGCAACGGAAAGAGTCGTTGCCCGCGCGTTCATCGCATTGTCCTGTACGCCATGGGCGGCGCCGGGCGCCACGGGATGGCTGTCGAGCCGGGCCTCGGCTGTGTCCTGCTTGAAATCACCCGCAACAGCGCTGGTTGTATCAGTGATTCCAACGGTCGGGGGTGTGCCGGGCTGTGAAGGTACGGGCGCAGGAGGAGGCAATGGCGTAGGCGGGGATACCAATGCTGGCGTGGAAGGTGGGCTCGGTTCTGTTTGCGGGAGGGCCGCAGCGGTGCTGCCGGGTATCTTTGCAGTAGATGTTGCCACGGGAGGGGTGTCCCCCGCGCCATTTTCAGCACGTATGGCGGGCATTTCCGTTGCCACTGCGCTGTTCGTGGTCGATGCGCTGATGGGCATTGGTGCAAGCGGCGCGGTTTCCACGTCATTTTGAACGATATCTGGCAGGATCGCCGCTTCTGTTGCAGGGCGCTGGACCTTGCTTTGCTGCGGGACAAACGCCGTGGGTTCCCCGGTGGTGAGTGCTGGCGATGGCACGGGCTTCGGGCTCGATCGCGGAACGTCTGCCGGCGCCGGGAGCGGCGTTGCCAGAGGTGCTGGAACGACGGTTACGATTTCGCTGCGTTCAGACTCCTCGTGCTGGTCGTGAATGTGCAGCTCCTGTCGTGGCTCGGCCTCCTCATCGCCGGAAATCGGGACAGCGATGGCGGGCGGCGGCGAGGCCTGTGCAGCCTGCGGATCGGGCTGCGCGGTGCCCGCATGGTGCGCGGCTGGAGCGGCCTGGAGGAGCGCCGGCTGCCTTGCTGTCTGATGGGCGGGGCCGGGGGCGGTTGAGAGCATATCCGGCATGGTGCTGACGGGCGGCGTAGCTGTTGCGCCAGATGCCCATTCCTTCACCATGGCTGCCGGGCTGACCAGTGCCTGTCGGGGCGAGCCGTCGAGTGGCAGCGGCGCGGGAGGGGCAGCGGAAACCGTGCGGCGTTCGCCGGCCTGCGAGAGCACGGCGAGAAAGCCGTCGCCCTCGGGATCACCGTGCTGCGCGAGCGGCGCGTCGCCAGTTTTTGTCGGGATGAGGGTGGCCAGCAGCAATTGGATATTCATGAGTGGCCTCCAGCCAGGCTCATCGCTTTGGTCGATTGAGCTTCACGTTTCACGCTGCACGTTGCACGCAAGATCGGGACGTCATCGCCACAGGCACCCAGGTGACAGGTGCAACGTGCAGCGTGAAACCCGGAAGCAGCAAAAGATCGTGAACAATCTCCCAGGGCTTTTGCTTTACTCAAGGCTGTTCCCCCGCTCAAGGCTGTTCCAGGCTCCGCGTCGCGCTGCGGCGGGCAACGGTGTTGGTGGTGAACTCGTCGTTGTCGCGTTGTTCGCGGCGGGCTTCTTCGCGGCGCCGCTCAGCATTGCGGCGCTGTGCCAGGGTGTCGTAGGAGGTCAGGCGGCGCTGCTCCTGCTGCCATTGTTGCTGGCGCAGCGTCACGCGCTGGCGCTGTTCGCCCATGGCGCTGCCCGCCTGGATGATGGCGTTGTCGAGAGACACGAGAAAGCCCTGATAGTCCTGCAGGCGCAGGCTGTCCATGCCGCTGCGCATCTGTTCGTGAAGGCGCTCGCGGTATTCGTTGCGATAGCTCTCCAGCAATGCCAGCTGATCAGCCAGTTGGCGCTCGCCGTGGCGCTCCCCCGCCAACAGGCGCGCCGCGCCATCGCGAGCCTCGCGGGCCAGGTCGATGAGGGTATCGAGCGGGGTCTGATTCATGGGTTGTCTCCGAGCAGGCTGTCGAGGTGAGTGCGGGTGTCGCCGATGGCAGCGCGCACATCGAGGGGCTGTTGCAAAAAGGCTTCCAGACGCGGATAGGCCTGTACCGCCCGATCCAGTTGCGGATCGTGACCGGGGCTGTAGGCGCCGACGCTGATCAGGTCGCGGTTGCGGTGGTACAGTGAAAAAAGTTGCTTGAACTGCTGGGCGCGGCGCAGCGCGGCGCCGGGCACGATGGCGGGCATGGCGCGGCTGATGGAAGCCTCGATATCGATGGCCGGATAGTGGCCCGCTTCCGCCAGGGTGCGCGACAGCACGATATGGCCATCGAGAATGGCGCGCGCCGAATCGGCGATGGGGTCCTGCTGATCGTCGCCCTCGGCAAGTACGGTATAGAAAGCGGTGATGGAGCCGCCGCCGCTGTGACCGTTGCCGGCGCGCTCCACCAGGGCTGGCAGCTTGGCGAATACCGACGGCGGATAACCCTTGGTAGCCGGCGGCTCGCCAATGGCCAGGGCGATCTCCCGCTGCGCCATGGCGTAGCGTGTGAGAGAGTCCATGATCAGCAGCACGTTGTGACCGGCGTCGCGGAAGTCCTCGGCAAGGCGCGTGGCGTAGGCGGCGCCCTGCAGGCGCTGCAGCGGCGAGGTATCCGCTGGCGCCGCTACCACCACCGCGCGCGCCAGGCCATCCGCGCCGAGGATGTTGGCGATGAAATCCTGAACTTCGCGGCCCCGTTCACCGATCAATCCGACAACGATCACGTCCGCTTCGGTGTAGCGCGCCATCATGCCGAGCAGCACCGATTTGCCGACGCCGGAGCCCGCGAACAGGCCCATGCGCTGGCCGCGGCCGACGCTCAGCAGGCCGTTGATGGCGCGCACACCGACATCGATCTGACTGACGATGGGCGCTCGCGACAACGGGTTGATGGGCGCACTTGCCAGGGTCGCATGGGGGGCGGCGGCCAGCGAGGGGCCGTCGTCGAGGGGGCGGCCGCCGCCGTCCACGACGCGCCCGAGCAGGCTGTCGCCGATGGGAAAGCGGCGCTCGCCGCCCCCGCCGAGCGGAAATACGCGCGCCCCCGCCACCAGGCCGTCGATGGCGGCAAGTGGCATCAGGTATACCCGGTCGGCACCGAAGCCCACCACTTCGGCCTCGGCACAGGTAGGGTTGGCACCCTGGCCGCTGACCTCGACGAGGCAGGATCCGCCGAGTGGCACCTGGAGCCCGGCGGCTTCCAATACCAGGCCGGTGGCGCGCACCACGCGACCGCTGGCGCGCAGCGGCGGCAACGTGGCGATGCGCTCGCCGATGCTGTGCATGGCGGTATCCCAGGCGGCGAGGTGCCGGTTGCCGTTCACGAGCCTTGCTCCGCGCCGGCGCGGCGCTGGTGGCGCAGCTGGCTGGACACGGCCTCCCAGCGGCTTTCCCAGGTGGCATCCAGCTCGCCGCTCTGGGCGCTGGCGCGGCAGCCGCCACGGCTGATCTGGTCGTCGGGCTGCAGACGCCAGCCCGCGGCGCGCAACTCATCGCCCAGGTGAGCATCAACCACATGGAGATCGTCGGGGTGCAGCCACAGGCGCGGCTTGCCCTGCAGGGCGGGTTCGTAGTGGAGCAGTTCGCGCACGATAGCCAGCACGGCGTCCGGCTGGGCGTCGAGGCTGTCGCGGGCCAACTGGCGGGCGGTGGCGATGGCGAGTTCGACGAGGCGGTCGCCGAGGGCCTCGCTGAGGCGGGCAACGGCTTCGGAAAATTCTCCGGCCAGTGCGGCGAGCGGGGCAAGCTGCGTCTGGCGCGCGTCGTGAAGTTCCGCTGCGGCCTGGGCACGGCCCCCGGCCAGGCCCTCTTCCAGCCCGGCGCTGCGGCCCTCCTGAAAACCGTCCTCGTAACCGGCGCTGCGGCCTTCGGCGTAACCTGCCGCATGTCCCTCGGCGTGGCCCTGGCGGCGCGCCTCGTCGCGCAACACTGCGGGATCGGGGGCGCGCGCCATTGCCGGTGCCGGGCGCGCTGCGATCGGCCTGTCGAGGCGCGCCATGCGCCAGGGTTGCCAGGAATGCTCAGACATAGCTGTCCTCGGCCGCGGTCAGCAGGATCTCGCCGCTGTCGGCGAGGCGCCGCGCCACCTGGAGAATGGTCTTCTGCTCATTTTCCACCAGCGACAGGCGCATCGGTCCGCGCGCTTCCATGTCTTCCAGCAACAGCTGCGCGGCGCGCTGCGACATGTTGCCGGTGAAGCGCTCCACCAGCGCCTGAGGTGCGCCCTTGAGGGCAATCGCCAGGGTGTTGGTATCGATTTCCTTGAGCAGCAGGCGGATGGCGTGGTCGTCGACATTGACCAGGCTTTCGAACAGGAACATCTGGTCGATGATCTTCTGCGCCAGGTCGTCGCTGTAGTTGCGCACCGTCTCGATCACTGTCTCCTCGGTGCTGGCGTTCATCAGGTTGAGGATTTCGGCGGCGGTCTTCACGCCGCCCATCTTGCTGCGCTTGAGGTTCTGGCCGTCGAGCATGCCGCCCAGTACTTCGGTGAGTTCCTGCAGCGCGGCCGGCTGCACGCCGCTGAAGGTGGCGATGCGCAGCACCACGTCGTTGCGCAGTTTGTCGTCGAACTGTTCGAGCACGTCCGCGGCCTGGCGGCGCTCCAGGTGGACGAGAATGGTGGCGATGATCTGCGGATGTTCGTCGCGGATCATCTCCGCCACCGCCGTGGGTTCGATCAGGTTGAGTGTGTCGATGCCCGAATTGGAATTGGTGATGCCGGCGATGTCTTCCATCAGGCTGGTGGCGCGCTCGCTGCCCAGTACCTTGGTGAGCACCGAGAAGAGGTATTCATTGGAGCCCACGCCGAGCAGGGAGAACTCTTCCGAATCGGTATAGAAATCCTCCAGCACGGCGTTCATCTCCGCGTAGGGCACGTGTCCCATCGAGGCCATTGCCTGGCTCAGCTCCTGGATTTCCAGCGCCGACATGTAGCGCATCACCTCCGCGGCGCTGTCCTCGTCAAGGCTCAGCAGCAGGATGGCGCTCTTGCGCAGGCCGGGGTTGCGGTTCAAGTATTCATTCATTGCGGCTCATCCAGTTGCGTATCACGATGGCCAGCAGACGCGGGTCGTCGCGCGCGGTTTCGCGCAGCACTTCAAGGCGCTGCTCCTGACTGTTGAGCTTGCGCTTGTAGCGCCGCGAGCGGCCGGCGAGAGCGGGTTCGCGGTCGTCGTCTTCCCCTTCCGCGTCGGGTCTGGGGCCGGGCGCGGGCGGGTCTTCGCGGGGCTCGTCGGCTGTCTGCGACGGCTGTGACGCGACGAGGTGGTTGCGCAGCAGGGGGCGAAACAGCAGCGCATAGAGTGCCAGGGCCAGGATGCCCACCAGCAGATAGCGCCCCAGGCCAGCGAACAATGCCAGGATATCGGGGCTGGTCCACCAGGCCGGTTCGGGTTCCCCGGGCGTGTAGTCGTCTGTGAAGGGGCTGTTCACCACTTCCAGGGCATCGCCGCGCGTGCCGGAGAAGCCCATGGCCTGACGGGTCAGGCGCTCCACTTGCTCGAGCTGTTGCTCCGCGAGGGGAAGGCGGGCCGGATTGCCCTCCTCGTCCAGGCCGTCGCGGTAGTTGATCACCACCGCCACACTCAGGCGCTGCAGCTGGCCGCGCTGGTGCTGGATATGGGTGATGTTGCGGTCGACCTCGTAATTGATGAGGCTTTCGTTGCGCGTGCTGGCGGTGCCGTCGTCCTGGCTGTCGCCATTCCCGGCGTCGCTGTCACCGTTGACAATGGGCGATGCGACCGCGCCCGGGGCGGTGTTGCTGAGGGCGCCGGGAATGCCGCGCGCCACCTCGTCGCTGCCGTTGTAGCTGGTGCTCTGCTGGGCGCTGCGCACCGCTGCGCGCTCCGGGGTCTGGTTGGGGCCGTAGCGCTCGGCGGTTTCCTCGCGGCGCGAAAAATCCACCTGTGCCGCCACCTGCACACGCACGTTGCGGGCGCCGAACAGGGGCAGCAGGATGTTCTCGATGCGCTGCTGGTAGTCGCGCTCCAGGTCGCGGGTGTAGGTGAGGCTGGCGGTATCCAGGTCGCCCTCGGCGGTGCTGCCGGAGAGCAGTGCACCCTGCTGGTTGACCACGGTGACATCGTCGACGGCGAGGCCCGGCACGCTGCTCGACACCAGGTGCATGATCGACGCAACCTGGCCGTCGCCGAGACTGCGACCGGGGTGGAGTACCAGTACCACCGAGGCCTTGGCCGGCTCCCGTTCGCGCACGAACACGGTGGGCTTGGGCATGGCCAGGTGCACGCGGGCGTCGGCCACCGGGCCCAGGGTTTTGATGGAGCGCACCAACTCGCCCTCGAGGCCGCGCTGGAAGTGGACCTGTTCGGCAAACTGGCTGGTACCGAAGGCCTGGTTGTCGAGGAGTTCCAGGCCGACCGTGCCGCCCTGGGGCAGGCCCTGCTCGGCAAGCTGCAGGCGCAGGCCGTGAACCTGGTCGCCGGGCACCAGAATGGCGCTGCCGTTGTCGCTGAATCTGTAGGGAATACGGCGCTTGTCGAGTTCCGAGATGATGCGCCCGCCGTCCGCTTCGGCGAGGTTGCTGAACAGCACCCGGTATTCCGGCGCGGAGGCCCACAACAACAACGCGGCAATCAGGGCAATGGCAGCGGCGGCTGCGATGAGCAGCGGCAGCAGGCCGTGCTGGCCGACTCTTTCTTTCAGCCAGGCGGCATTGAAGGCGCGCGCACCAGCCGCTCCCGGCATGGCGCTGCCATCCGCGTTCGACACGGTGGCGTTCACGACCGACCGCTGGCGCCGCGGCGCTGTTGTTGGGGTTGTGCTCTGGGAATCACGAAACGCCGTCCGCCCTGGCTCTGCTCATGAGCCCGGATTATGGGCAGGGGCCGTCCTCCGGCAATGACGGAAAAGGCGGTGTTTTTGTCGCTAATTGATGCTTTGCCGGCGCAGTGCCATTGCTAAGCTGGGCGGATCAGGTCGTTTTTCGTTTTTCATTGTCAGCGCCGCCGAGGCTTCGGCGCCGCACGATTCACCGCAAGGACAGCCACATGACAACCGGCAACATTCACTCCGTGTTGCAGCAGATGCAGGCGCTTTCGAGCCAGGCGGCAGGGGCACCCGCACGCGGCCAGCGCGTGGATACCGCAGTGGGCAGCGGCGGTTTTGCCGCCGAACTGCATGCCTCCATCGAGCGCATCAACCAGTTGCAAGCCACATCAAGAAGCCAGGCGGAAGCCTTTCAGATCGGCGATCCCGGCGTCTCCCTCAACGATGTCATGGTGGACATGCAAAAGGCCAGCATCGCTTTCCAGATGGGCGTGCAAGTGCGTAACCGCCTGGTCGCCGCCTACAAGGACATCATGAACATGCAGGTTTGATTTGAGTTTCACGTTACACGTTGCACGTTTCACGCAAGATCCGGAGCAGTTCATACCGCTATCCCTCCCGTACCTCGTTGCGTGGTAAATGTGCCGCCATTGCTGTGGGCACCCACGTGAAACGTGCAACGTGAAACTCAACCACTCAAACTTCCAGTGTGATAAGCCGCCCCACCAGCTCCTCCAGGCGCTCGCCAATGCGCAGCACCTCTTCAGAGGGAATCTGGCGGATCATCTCGCCGCTGGCGCTGTCCACGATACGGGTGACCACCCGTGGCGGTTCGCCGCCCATTTCGAACTCGACCCCATAGGGGCGCATGACTTCGTTGATGCGCCTTACCGTATCCACCAGCGCCGCCGGGTCCTGGGCTGCGGTGGTGTTTTCGCTGCCGGGCAGCTCGCGCAGTACCCGGTCCAGCCGCTGGTGCTGGGTGGCGTCCTGTATTGTCGCAGCGGGCTGACTGGTGGCGCTGCTGATGGTCGACGTCATGGGTGGTCCTGCCCTTGAGATCCGCTCTGTTGTTATATCGGCAGGGGGGCGGGGTGGCTTTAGGTGAGTTTCACGTTGCACGTTGCACGTTTCACGCAAGATCCGAAGCAGTTCATACCGCTATCCCGCCCGCGCCTCGTTGCGTGGCAAGTGCGCCGCCGTCGCCGTGGGCACCCACGTGCAACGTGTAACGTGCAACTCAGAAGAAACGTGAAACTCAGGAGGACGACGGCAGCTCCCGCAACACCAGTTCCACACGACGGTTGGCGGCGCGCCCGGCACTGTCGTCGTTGCCGGCTACCGGCCGCGTATCGGCGTAGCCTACGGCGCGCAGTGCGGTGGCCGACAGACCCTGACGCTGCAGAAAGCGCACCACGGCGATGGCGCGGGCGCTGGATAGCTCCCAGTTGGAGGGGAAGCGGCCTGTGTGGATGGGCTGATCGTCGCTGTGGCCCTCGACGGAAATTTCTCCTTCGAAGGTGGACAGAGTATCGAGCAGGCGGCTGATCACCTGCTCGCCGGACAGCGTCAGGTCCGCCTGGCCGCTGGTGAACAGCAGGTTGTCGGCGATGCGCAACACCATTCCCTCGGGGAGTGGCGTGGCATCGATACCTTCGAGAGCAAGGGTGTCGATGCGCTGCTCGAGCGCCGCATAGCGCGGCAAGAGACCATCGCCGGCGGGCAGGATGCCGGATTTTTCGCGCACCTCAGGGACTGCCGAAACCGGTGCCGCCTCGCTTTCCGTCACCTTGAGGTGTGACATGGACAGCAGCAACACCATGAGCACCAGGATCAGCGTCACCACATCGAGAAAACTGACCAGCCAGCCCTCCTCCTCGGTGGCCTGCGGGCCGGGGAGCAGGTCGTCGTGCGCGCTCCGAGCGTGGCTGTCAGACATGGCGCAGTACCACAGGTTCATCCGCCGCGCTGCCGCCCTCGTCGCGGATCTCATCCTCGTAGGTGGTCATGAAGGAATGCAGGGTTTCTTCGATGAACGACGGCAGACGTCGCTTGCTGATCAGGGAGACGCCCTCCAGCACCATGTTCATGGCGATCAGACGCTGCTCGGTACGGCGTTCCAGTTTCACCGCGATGGGCTTGAACAGCAGGTTGGCGAAGAGAATGCCGTAAAAGGTGGTGAGCAGCGCCACCGCCATCTTGGGGCCGATCTGCGCCAGGGTGGCGGCCTCCATCACCTCCAGCATGTTGACCAGGCCGACAACCGTGCCCATCAGCCCGAACGCGGGCGCGTAGGCGGCCATGGTGCGGAAAATCTGCGCTTCGGCATATTCGCGGGCGCGCAGGCGCGCGATGCGCCAGCGCAGCAGGCCGAGGATCTCCTCTTCCTTGGTGTGTGCGATCACCAGCCGGATGCCGGTGCGCAGGAAGGGGTTGCGGGTGTGCTCCAGGGCCTTCTCCACTTCCCGCACCTCGCCCTTGAACCACAGGCGCGCCATGGCCACCAGTTCGCGGATATCGTCCTGAACGTAGCTGTTCTCCTTGCGGAACACGATGCCCACCAGGCGAAATACCCGCATCACCTCTTTCATGGGGTAGCTGATGAATGTGGCCGCCAGGGTGCCGGTGACGACGATGGCCAGGCCCGGCAGGTTGAGGTAGCTTGCGGGGCTTTCGGCGGTGAACAGCAGCACCGTCGCCAGCAGCGCCACGCTCGCGGACATGCCGATCAGGGTGGAGGGGTTCATCGCGGCTCCGAAATTGGAATATCGGCTCGATTCTAGGCCGCGCGCGCCTTGGCCCTTTGTCTGGATAAAGGCGTTTCTGGGGCGCTATTCCCTCGATTAACCAATTTGACAATTCTGCTCATGGCTACCGTGGTTTTTTGCGCAATTCGTCGGCGGTGATGCGTACAGGTTTGCCATTCTGCACGATTACGATAGCGGTATTGGTTTGCAGGGCGATTTGGCGCGCCAATTCTGCGGCGCGTTGCATGGCCGCCAGTGATGCGCGCAAATCTGGATTTTTGGCTTTGGCCAGTTCCTGTGGACTCATTGATTTTCTCCCCATTCCAGCAGCGTGGGTATGTTGCCGGCATTGTCGTACACTGCCCAGTCGTTTACGGCGGTGCGATAGGCTTGCTGAAAGTTCTTCCATCCCGAGGTAAAACGGCGGCGGATAACGGACTCAGGAATGTCATGCCCGCCCTGTCTCACTCTTTCAGACACTCGGGCTATGGCAGTTTCCACATTGGGTAGTGCCAGAAAGAACAGACTGACATGATAGCCTTGTGCGCGCCATTGCTCTATATGCCGCAGATAGCCAAGACCAGCCAAGGTGGTTTCAAAAGCGAAGCTCCTGCCTTGAAGGGAATGTTGCTTGATTTCTTCCAGCATCAACCGCCCCGCCTTGAAGGCGGCTGTTTCCGGTGCGAAGGGCGCGAGGCCAGCCGCGATCAGGTCAGCATTGATGAAGTGCTGCAGCTGTGCCTCTGCCGGGAGAAATGAGCGCGCAAAGGTGGTTTTGCCCGCGCCGTTAGGGCCAGCGATGATGATGATCTTTTTATCTGGTGTATTGCCTGTCATGCCTCGTTCCCTTCCAATTTGGCAACTGTGGCATTAATAACAGTTCGCAGCATTTCATCATCCACGGTTGATGGAACCATATGAGTGCAAGATGACTGCCAGTTTATCAACGTGGTACATAATATAGATATAACAAGATTTGATGGCTTTTGTCGCCAGTCAGGCCCTAGATACGAATCTCGGCTTGCACATTCCTGGCCAACGGCTGTTTTACTTCCAATATCATGCCGCCTTATTCCGCCCAGCTTTATCGATGAGGCTGCGAGCAATACAGATGAATACCCGGGACTATCCATTAAAAAAAGGGCGCCCGAAGGCGCCCCAAAGTCGATTCGTAGAGGGTTTGTCCGCTTAACGCAGCAGTGACAGCACGTTCTGCGGAATCTGGTTGGCCTGGGCCAGTACCGAGGTGCCCGCCTGCTGGAGGATCTGCGCGCGGGTCATGTTGGATACTTCCTTGGCGTAGTCGGCGTCCTCGATGCGCGAGCGCGCGGAGGTCAGGTTGGTGGCGGTGGTCGCCAGGTTGGTGATGGCGGACTCGAAGCGGTTCTGGATGGCACCCAGGTCCGAGCGCAGGGTATCCACCATGCTCAGGGCATCGTCCAGTACTGACAGGGCGTTGTCTGTGCGTGCCCCTGGGGTTTCGGCGTCGAAGCTGAAGTCACCATCGCCGTCCATGTACACCTGGGCACCCGTGTCGTCGGTGACACTGCCGTCTGCGTGAGCGTAGTAGTTGGTGGTGACGGAGGTTTCGTTAGCGTTGGTCAGCTCACCGCTGCCGTCTACGTAGACCGCGCCGCCACCGTCGCTGACAGCGCCACCGGCGGC
Source organism: uncultured Porticoccaceae bacterium (assembly GCA_964469165.1). GTDB lineage: Bacteria > Pseudomonadota > Gammaproteobacteria > Pseudomonadales > Porticoccaceae > CAYXXZ01. Next base: position 5,895 of record CAYXXZ010000017.1, on the reverse strand, counting down.
AATGGTGTAGCCGGTGGAGGTAGTGGCACCAGCGGCCTGCGTCAGGCTGGTCAGCGCGGAAGCGCTAATGGTGGCGCCGGTCACGCCGAAATCGGTACCGTCGCTGGTATAGGTAGTGGTGCCGACGGAGATGCTGTCACCGGCTTCACCGGCCACGGCAGCGGCCACGAGAGCCAGGGTAGCCACGGGGTCGGCACCGACATCGTTCTTGGTGAGGTTGCCGGTGCCGTCCAGGTACAAAGTGGCGCCATCGTCGGCGGCGGTGATGTTACCGTCACTGTCGATGAGCACGTCCTGGCTGCCGCCGCCAATGGTGATGGTGGCCGCGGTGGTGCCGCCAGTGGCGGGCGTCAGAGCGCTCATGACGTCTGCAGTGGCGGCGCCGGCGGCGTTAAAGGTGAAGCTATCGCTGGTGGCGTCGTAGGTGTAGGTATTGCCGGTGGCGGCCACGCCCAGGCCGGTATTGGTGCCGTTGTAGGTCACCGTGTCGCCGTTGCCGAGGCCGGCGAAGACATCAGACGCCGTGGCGGCCGTGTTGCTCGTGGTATCGGTCTTGCTGTATTCGGTGGAACCGTTGGCATTGGTGGAACCGGCGGTGAAGCCGCCCAGCACCAGGTCATCGGCAGTGGCGGCGGCATTGGGAGTTTCACCGCTGCCATCCACATTGAACCCGCTCAGGCCCAGGGTTTCCACGTTGATCTGGCTGAGGCTGATGGAAATGGTTTCGCCGTCGTTGGCGCCCACCTGGATCTTCAGGCTCTGGTCGGCGGACAGCACCTTGAGGCCGTTGAAGCCGGTTTCCTCGGAGATGCGGTTGATCTCCTGCAGGCGCTGGCCGATTTCGTTCTGGATGGATTCCAGGTCGGACTGATTGTTGGTGCCGTTGGACGCCTGCACGGTGAGTTCGCGGATGCGCTGCAGGTTGTCGTTGACCTGGTTGAGCGCGCCTTCCGCGGTCTGCGACATGGAGATGCCGTCATTGGCGTTGCGCTGGGCCTGGTTGAGACCGGAAATCTGGCTGGTCATGCGGTTGGCGATGGCCTGCCCGGCGGCGTCGTCCTTGGCGCTGTTGATGCGCAGGCCCGAGGACAGGCGCTCCATCGAGGTTTGCAAGGCGCTCTGGGAGCGGTTCAGATTCTGCTGACTGATCAGCGCCGTGATATTGGTATTGATGACTGACATGGTGATGATCCTTTCGTGAAAGTTGATCGGTGACCCATTCCGCGGCGTGGGTTTCCGGTATGGCGCCGATGCCCTCTTCCGCGCAACGGCACGCTGGCCGTTACATAGAATGTCGGCGCCGTTGCCGGGAGCTTTAGGGTGGGGGGTGAAAAAGCTGTAAGCCGTAAGCTTTAAGCTGGATTGGGCGAGACCGGCGTGCACGCGGATATTCTTCTCGTTCCCACGCAGAGCATGGGAACCAGACAAGTTCCTCTGAAGGCTGATGGAACACACGATGGGGAACAGTCCAGCTTAAAGCTTACGGCTCACAGCTGTTTTGCCGGCCCGGCGGCAAAACGCTAAAGCCAGCCGCACCCGAGCCGATAACAAGCACAGCATATGGGCGCATTTCGGGCAAAGGCGCGGGGCTTCGCGGCGGCACAATAGGTGGCACGGAGATCCGCTCCAGGCCGGGGTGGCTGGACAACCTGAGGAATCAGCATGGCGACGATCAGCGCGCTGGGCATAGGGTCGGGACTCGACCTCAACGGGCTGCTGGATCAACTGGCGGCGGCGGAGCGTCAGAAACTGGCACCCATCAGCGGCCAGAAAAGCACGCAGCAGGCGAAGATTTCCGCCTTCGGGCGTCTCGGCAGTGCACTCACGCAATTGCAGAATGCAACGGCGAAGCTTGCCGCGCCGGCCCAGTTTCAGGGTGTGAAAAGCGCTCAGCAGGGCGTGGCGCTGGGCGTTACCGCGCCCGCTGGCGCCGCGCCGGGCGCCTATCGCGTCGAGGTCGCTCAGCTGGCACAGGCGTCCAGCGTGGCAAGCGCCGGGATCGGCGATAAAAGTGTGGATCTGGGTGCAGCCACCGTGCAGCTGACCCTGGGCAGTGGCGCGCAGATCGAGGTCAGTGTCGGTGCGGACAACAGCTCGCTGGAAGACATCCGCGATGCCATCAATCAGAGCGATGGCGGCATTCTCGCCAGTATCGTCAACGACGGCGGCGACACTCCCTACCGCCTGGTGTTGAGCGCCGCGGCCACCGGTACGGACGCGGCCCTGGCAGACGTGGATTTCGGCGTGCTGGCGGGCACCTTGCAGCTCGATGAGCAGACGCGCGTGGAGGCGCGCAACGCCGCCCTCAAGGTCAACGGTATCGCCGTCACAAGTCAGTCCAACCGGGTTGCGGAAGCCATTGAGGGCGTGGTTCTCGAACTCCGTGAAGAGGGCGTCACCACCCTCGATATCCGCCGCGACAATCAGGGTGTCGGCGACGCGGTGAAGGCGTTTGTGGGTGCCTACAACAACCTTCAAACGGTCATCAAGGACATTGGCGGCTACGACCAGAGTTCGGGTGTGGCCGGGCGCCTGCTCGGCAATGCCGCGCTGCGCGCCGTGCAATCGCAACTGCGCAGCGCGCTCGGCGCTGGTGGTGGCGAAGGCTCGCCGTTCGCGCAACTCGGCGCCATCGGCATCAGTCTCGAACTCGGCGGCACCCTCAAGCTGGACGAGGAGCGCCTCGCGGATATCGCCAACGCAAACCCGGCGGGTTTGCAAAGCTTTTTTGCCGGCGCCAGCGGCTTCGCAGGGCGCCTCGGCGCTGCGCTCGAACGGCTGCTGGCGGATGACGGCGTCATCGGCAACGCCACCAGTGGCCTGGATAAGAGCATCGAGCGCCTCGACGAACAGTACGCGCGGGTGGAGAAAGGCATCGATGCCACCATCGCCCGCTATCGCACCCAGTTTGCCCAGCTGGACAAGATGATCGCCACCATGAATTCGACCAGCGCCTACCTGACGCAACAGTTCGACATCATGAACGCACAGCTCAACCGCAAATAAGTCCAACGACCCGGAGGTTTCCAGACAATGAATTCACTGCGCGCAGCAACCGCCTACAGCAAGGGCGCCGGGGCTTATGCCCGGGTCGGCGTCGAAACCGGGGTCATGGCCGCCTCGCCCCACCAATTGATCCTGATGCTGTTCGACGGCGCGGGCGTGGCGATTCGCACCGCGCGTTTGCACATGGAGAAGGGCAACATGGCCGAGAAGGGCCAGGCCATTTCCAAGGCGCTGGATATCGTCAACGAGGGGCTGCTGGCGGTGCTGGATCCCGATCAGGGCGAACTGGCGGCAAGCCTCGCCTCTCTCTATGTTTATATCTCCCGCCAGTTGATGGGCGCCAATCTCCACAACGACGTCGAGCGCCTCGACGAGGCGGCGCAGCTGCTGGAGGATATCGCGTCCGCGTGGCGCAGCCTGGGCAAGCACAACCAGGGTTCGTGAGATGAACGGCCAGAAAAAGGGAGACCCGGAAATGATCGCGCAGAATCTGATAGCCGGCTATGAGTCGGTGCTCGGCCTGTCCTACCGCATGCTGGCGCTGGCGCGGCAGGGGGAGTGGCCCGAATTGATCGAGGAACAATCCCGCTACGTCATGGCCATGGACCATCTGGCCAGTATCGACGACGGCACCGAACTGCACGGTGTCGCACAGGAGCGCCGCGCCACGCTGGTGGAGACGATCCTCCAGCAGAACCTGGAGATTCAGGAGCACCTGATCAGGCGCCGCGACGATCTGCAACGCCTGATCGACATGGCGGAACACCACCGTGTCGAGAGCTCCGCCGACGCGTTTCGAGGAGATGCGCCCGCGCCGCCATGAGCGGGATCAGCAGCCATGAGCGGGATCAACAGCCTTGAGCGAAATCAATAGCCTTGAGCGGAATCAACAGCCTTCTCGACACCCTGCTGCACCAGGTTCTGGGCAAGCGTGTCGACCTGCCGGTGGCGCACAGTCTGGTGCCGCCCTTGCAGGAAATAGCGCGCCCCGAGGCGCTGCGTGCGCCCCAGGCCGATGCGCGCCTCGAAGGTCGGCCAGCCACCAGCGCCGCGCCAGCGCAGGGCTCCGCACAACCCGCGGGGCGCACCTTTGCGGAGGCGGAACAGCAGCGCCAGGCGCCCATTGGAGCGGCGCCCCTGGAGCAGGCGGTGGTGACCCGCCTCAGCGCACCGGCACAATTGATTGCCCAGGTGCTGGCGCGTCACCCCCGGCCGCCCCCTCCCCTGCGCGCACTGCAGCCGCTGCTGACCTTGGGCGAGGCTTCACCCCGTGGTGAACTGGCAAGTCGACTGCAAGCTGCCATCGATAGCAGTGGTCTCTTTTATGAATCCCACCTGGCGCGCTGGTACGGCGGTGCCATCGACCGCCAGCAGCTCGCCGCCGAACCGCAGATGCGGCACGGCGATACGCGCCAGGCCGGCGCACCGCTCGCACCGGAGCTTCAGGGCCTGGTGCGCCAGCAGCTCGAGCTGTTGGCAACGCCGGTGGTGCGCTGGGAAGGCGAGCTCTGGCCGGGCGCCGCGCTGGCATTGCTGCTCACGCCGGACGACGCGCCCACTGGCGGTGAGTGGGACGACGCCGCTGGCGACCAGGCGGAGAGCGATGCCTGGATATCCGAGCTGGAACTGGCGTTCGAGCGCCTCGGTGTGGTGACGACACGTCTGCGCCTTGACGGCGCGCGCCTCGACCTCGTCATCGAGGTCGAGTCCGCCGAACTGTGCCGCCGTCTCGGCGCCGCCGCTGACTGGCTGGCGGCCCGGCTCACGGCCCAGGGCTTTGCGCAGACAAGCGTGCGCATTGCCGCACGCGAGGTGAACGATGACGGACATTGAGCGCAGGCGCGAGGCGGTGGCGCTGGCACAGACCGGCGGCGAAGCGCCGAAGGTGGTCGCCCGCGGCTACGGCGAGCTTGCCGAACGCATCATCGCCGAGGGTCGACGCCACGGCGTCTACGTGCACGATGCCCCCGAACTGGTCGCCCTGCTGATGCAGGTGGATCTCGACCAACAAATTCCGCCACGGCTTTATCTCGCGGTTGCCGAGTTGCTGTTGTGGCTGCGCGACATGGAACTCAATGCCGCGCCGCGAGAGCACTCGCGGCCCTGAGTGTCTGTCGAGGAACTCGCAATGTGGCGTTGTTCTGCTGGGTTTCACGTTTCATGTTGCACAGATGCCATCGCCACAGGCACCTACGTGAAACTCAGCCCGTAGTGCGGTCAATGGCGTCGCCTTGGCCGCCACTGGAGGCGAGAAAGAACCCGGTTTTTCCAGCGATCCTGCTCAAAGCTTATGGCTTACAGCTTGTCCACAGTGTCTTTCGTCGCCTATTGACCACCGTTCATCTGCAGAAGGTTTCAACATTCACCCGTTACACATGAGAATGTGGCCCCCAACCAAGGGGTATCAGGATGTGTGTCGTTGGCCGGGACGCCGCTATAGAGATAACAAGCTTGAATCAGGAGTAAGTATGCAAACGGTTTCCATGCAGGATGAAATCCAGGAGCTCAATCTGAGTTATCTCCTCCTTGCGCAGCGTATGCTCAATGAGGATAGAACGAGTGCGATGTTTCGTCTCAAGGTCGATGGCAAGACCGCGGACGTTCTGGGCGCTCTCAGTGTGCGTCAACTGGCGCGCCTGGCGCGCTGCAACCAGGTGGTGTTCGGTCTCCATTTCGACAATGCCGATCAACTCACACGGGCAACCAGCAACAGCCACGAGCCCGCTCTTTCACAGACACATGCCGCGATGCTGCTGGCGTCGGTCTGATCCTTCCAGGGGCCGCGCCAGCGGCCCGCTTTGAGTTATCAGTTGACAGTTCACAGTTGACAGTTATCAGGGGGGTGCCACGCTGATCCTGTGAACTGTGAACTGTGAACTGTGAACTGTG
>CAYXXZ010000016.1:0-40039 GCA_964469165.1 uncultured Porticoccaceae bacterium | reverse complement strand
CACAGTTCACAGTTCACAGTTCACAGTTCACAGTTCACAGTTCACAGTTCACAGTATGAGCGTGGCACCCCCCTGATAACTGTCAACTGTAAACTGACAACTAAAATCACCACAGATAAAACCCCGTGCGCTTGCCAATGACGTCGATCGTCCAGGCTTCTCGCGGCGGGCCGCCCGCCGCGCCGTAGCAGACATGCAGCGGCAGCAGATGCTCTTCGCGGGGATGAGAGAAGCGTGCGCCCGGCGCCTGCTCCCAATGGATCAGGCGCTGCTCCCGCTCGCTCTCACTCAGCTCGGTACTGCACATCGTTTCCGTCAGCCAGGCATCGAACTCCCGGTTCAGGGCGTTGGCCTGATCCGGCGGCGAGGCGAAGAAAGCCCGCATATTGTGGAAAGTAAACCCCGAACCGATCACCAGCGCGTCCTTGCCTGCGTGTGCAGCCAGCGCACGCCCGAGGCGGATATGCTGCGCCGGGTCAAGGCTGCGCAGCAGCGACAGCTCCACGCAGGGCACATCGGCCTCCGGCACCAGCAGCTTCAGGGGCACGAAGAGGCCGTGGTCGAAACCGCGCTGCGGGTCGAGCGCAGCCTCGATGCCCGCTGCCTGCAAGCTGGCATGGATTTTTACCGCCAATTCCGGCTCACCCGGTGCCGGGTAGGTGATCTCGTAGGATTCGGGTGGAAAGCCGTAATAGTCGTAGAAAAGCTCGGGGTTGGCGCCGCTGGTGAGCGTGGCGACGGGCTCCTCCCAGTGGGCACTGACGAGGATGATCGCTCGCGGCTTCTCGATGCGCTGGCGGATATGCTCGATGAGCGTGAGCATGTCAGCGTGGGCGGCGTCGCCGAGCAAGGGGAGCGGGCCGCCGCCGTGGGACAAAAACAGAACGTTGGGGGATAGAAGCATGTCCATTCTCAATGTTGAATTTCAGATACCATAACAGCTGCGCACCGCCTCGGCGCCCTGCGCGCCAATGGCCCGATATTTTTCCCAGAATGCCGCGTCGATACTCGCCAGGAATTCGCCTGTTTGCGGATTGCGATAGCGGCTGAGGTGGCGCGGCCCGCCGTTGTAGGCCGCATAGGCGGCCCGTGCCAGATTGTCGGCGCCGCCGCGCTGATCGTTCTCGCCACGTGCGAGCGCATAATCCACCAGGTAGTGGACCAGTATCTCGTTGCCGGCGCGCGCATTGTAGGCAATGTTCTCTTTCAACGCCGCGAGATCATAAACCCCGCGCCACACGTATTGGTTGACCTGCATGAGCCCCAGCGAGCCCGCCGGGGAACGCAGCGTCTGCACCACGCCATTGCGGTCGATATACTGGCGCCAGCACGACTCCTGCCAGGCAGTGGCCAGCATCAGGTCTTCATGGACCGAGGCGAAGGCCGACGGCACCTTGCCCTTGTCCCGCTCGGCGGCAATCACGCTTTCCAGCAGGCGAGCGACGGACGCCAGATACTCATCAAGCTCGTTCCGCGCAGGAACCCAGCCGGTCAACTTCTTCACCAGCGCGGCGTCCGCAGGGGCGGCCTGCGCCCCGGGGATCAGCCAGCCCAAAGGGCCGATGGTGCCGGCCTCCGCACCGCTGTCCATTTCGGGATCGAAGCCGAACAACGTGCGCAGGAAAGGATCGACACTGGTATCGTAGCCCAGGTCCGCCTCGGTCACGGTGGGCAGAATCAGGCGCGCGAGGCGCCGGAAGGTCTCGCTGTCGAAGCGCATGCCCAGGTGAGGCGCAACGCTGTCCAGGGTTCGCAGTGCATCCGCCGCACTGATGAAGGTCGCCAACTGCAGGCCATCGACTCCCGGCACGGCAAGGCGCCCGTCTCTCAGCATGGGGGCGAGCCGATCCCAGGTTTTGGTGAACAGCTCGCGCACCGGATCAGGCCGCGGTTGCTCCCTGGCGAGCGCTTCGTGCAGGTCGTAGCGCGCGTCGAGCAATATTTCGCCGAGCGCATCGGCCAGTTCGGGATCCGCCGGCATGGCGAGCATCTTGACCAGCCAGGTGGCAAAACTGTCCCAGCTCTGCCAGGCGGCGTTCCACTGCGCCAGCTCGTCGTCACTCAACACCGCGCCCTCTTCGGGCAACCAATCCTCGGGCAGATCCGGGGCGTCGAACCTGAGGCTGATGTCGAGCGTTTCAGTGCCCGGCTCCACGCCCTGCAACGCCAGCGACGACAGGACTCCGCCCTCGGTGGCAGTCGGCGCCTGCAGCGCGGCACCGAGCAGGCCTTGCAGAGACTCAAGGGTGGTACCCAGCTCGATGGTGACTCCCGCCAGGCGCGGATGGACATAGGCTTTCAGCCAATCCCACACCAGGCCAGGCACCGGCGACGACTGCGCGCCGCTGGTGATGATGTTGGAGTCCATCACGCGGAAACCGACACTTTTGCCATCGAGCGCAACGAATACTTCCTGCAGGGTTTCCACGTCTCCCTGCCAGCTCACCGGCACGAGGCAGCGGCCGTTCACCGGCGTGCCGAAGCGCGCGTCCACCTTGGTGCGAACACTGAGATAACCGTCATCGGTGCTGGATACTTGCGGATCGGACAGGCGCAGCGCGTTGCAATCGAAGCCGTCGTTGAACAGTTCGACACTGCCATCCGGCTCCACGAACACCTGGCGCGCCAGTGCTTGCCGGACGATGCCGTAATCGAGAGCGATAGGGACGGAGACCTCCGCGGCCAGTGCCGCGCCGGCCCACTGGAGCAGGCAGAAAACCAGTACACCGAGGCGAGTACCCATACTCCGAGGCCCATGGCAGGTTACTTGACACACATCCATGATGGGCACAATCTTCACAAAAGGGAACTACCCGCGTGCTAAATTGGCGGGCGTCTTTTTACAGGCGACAGATAGAGATACAGGAGACAGACAATGAAAAAGAGCGTTGCAAGGATCACACTGCTGGCCGCCCTGGCAATACCCGCGCCCCTGCTGGGTGCCGATCTGCAAACCGACTGGATCGAACCCGTTCAGGGCTATGAAGAAGGCGCGCTGAAAGCGAAACTGCGCGCCAGGGAGGTGTCTCCCGCCGATGGCAACACCACGGTCACCATCAGCATTCCCAAATCGTCCCTGTCCGACCGTGAAGCCATCGACGAGGTGATCGTCTACGGCAAGCAGGACGACCAGAGCGAGCCGGAGCTGGAAATTCGCCATGAGTGGGTGGCGGATTACGATCAGGACAACTATGGCCTGGTGCTGTATCTCGGCAAGAACGGCAATATTCCCCTGCGCCTGTTCTTCCGCGACCAGGGCAACCCCTGACTGTCTCTGAATTGCACGTTTCTGTAGGTCATGTCAGGAGCCTGCCTGTACCGTGCGTCCCGATGGCTGTGTCGCCTGCAGGCAGGCTCCTACAGGGGCAGGCCCCACTAATGCAGTTGACGGCCCTCGGGCATGGGGCCGTCCCCTTGATACAGGCAATCCATCTGCTGCAGCTCCTCCGCCAGTGCCGCCACCGCATCGAGCGACGTGGAAACGAAAAGCGTAAACTGGTCGACACTGATACCCGCACCGGTGAGCGCCGTGGCGCCGGCGACGAGCTGAGGCACGGCATCATCGACAATGTCCAGAAACAGCTTCAGGGTGGGGTAGGTGGCATTGAGCTGCCCCAGTTCGCCCGCCAGCACCATCATGGCAGTGGGGCGCACCTGGAATTCGACACTCAGCAGCAACCCCCACTCCTCGACGAAAAGACGGTTTTCCAGAGAGACGTCTACTCCCTGAGCCACGGAAATGTGCAGCGCGGTGCACTGCTCACAGATGTAGTGATTGAGGCCCATGGCGGTCAACCATTTTTCGATCAACGCCTGGGACGGCGGTTGCTGAATATTCAATGTAAGGTCCGGTGTGTCACTGGCTGTTGAAGATGGAGTTCATGTTGATGTCGTAGTTGAAGTCGGTGAGTACCCAGTTGTCCTTACCCTTGTAAAAGATCAGGAACCAGCTCACGCCGGTGACTTCATACTTGACCAGATAGGTCAGGCGCAGCAGGGATTCGCCCATCAGTTCGGCGCTGAGAAGCTCCATGCCAATGGAAGGCCCGAAGTACCTGATGGTCTGATCGACCTGGCTCGCATATCCCGAGGCAAAGGTGTCGATTCTGCCCGGCGGGATGGTGGTATTGCTTTTCATCCTGGCCCAGGCATCACTGTGGCTGCCCTTGCCGATGGCCATGATGATTTCATTTCCGAAATCCCTGGCCTGTTCGGGACTGCCGAGGCCCGCGGCGGAAACGTTGAGGCACAACGCCATCAGCAGCGCTGCCAGAATAGCCGGGAACATTTTCATCATTGGAGTTATCCCCATGAGCGGTTTGATCCTTGTTCCCTGCCGACGCACATCACCGGCGGGAAGCCGTTATTCTAGCAGAGGTACAGGCGCCTGTGCGCAGCGCGCTTTCACTCACGCTGTCACAAGCGGGCTATAATCCAGCCCTTTGGTGCCTGGGCTGTCGAGACGCGAAGAGCCAGCGCAACGCGCCGGCCAAGCCCAGGTAAAACGCCACGGAGCAACCCCTACTATCTGCTATCCAGCAAAGGACAGACCGTTGAAATCAGCCACTTTTTCAGCCTTCGATCCCGCTCGGGTGCCATCTCCCTGTTTCGTCGTGGATGTCGCGGCGGTGGAAGCCAACCTCAGGGTTCTTCACCGGGTTCAGCAGGAAAGCGGCGCCAAGGTGCTCGCCGCGCTCAAGGCATTTTCCCTGTGGCGGCTCGGCCCACTGACTCGCAAGTACGTCTCTGGCATCTGCGCCAGCGGGCTCAACGAAGCGCTGCTGGGCCGCGACGAATACGGCGGCGAGGTCCATGTATTCTCCGCCGCCTTCAGCGAAACGGAACTGCGCGACATTCTCGGGTTTGCCCACCATGTGGTGTTCAACTCCTTCGGCCAGTGGCAACGCTTTCAACCGCTGTTGCGTGAAGCCAAACAAAAAAGGCCCGAATTGCAGTTCGGGCTGCGCATCAATCCGGAACACTCCGAAGGCACGGTGCCACTCTACGACCCCTGTGCGCCCTGCTCGCGCCTTGGCATTCCTCTTTCGGAGTTTGCCGGCCAGTCGCTGGAAGGCATCAGCGGCCTGCACTTCCACACCCTGTGCGAACAGGATTTTCGCCCTCTGGAGCGGACACTCAAGGCCGTCGAAGAAAAATTCGGCGACTACCTGCACGGCATGGAATGGGTCAATTTCGGTGGTGGCCACCACATCACCCGCGACGATTACCAAGTCGATGAACTGATCGCCGCCGTCCGCGCATTTTCCGCCAAGTACGACGTGCAGGTCTACCTGGAGCCCGGCGAGGCCATCGCCATCCACACCGGCGTACTGGTGAGCGAGGTGCTGGATCTGCCGTTCAGCACCCTGCCACAGGCCATTCTCGACACCTCCGCCACCTGCCACATGCCCGACACGCTGGAGATGCCCTATCGCCCCGACATCTTCGGCGCTGGCGAGCCCGAGGAGCACCCGCACCGCTATCGCCTGGGCGGCATGACCTGCCTGGCCGGCGACGTGATCGGCGACTACAGCTTCCCCGAGCCGTTGCAGATCGGCCAGCGCCTGATGTTCGACGATATGGCCCACTACACCATGGTGAAGACATCCACCTTCAACGGTATCAATCTGCCCGCCATCGCCCTGTGGGATTCGCGCACGGATGAACTCGAGGTGATTCGCAGCTTCGGCTATGAGGATTTCAAGCAGCGTTTGTCCTGATCTCGCAGGGGCAATTCATGAATTGCCCCTACCTCCCCCCGCTTGATTCCAACATCATCGCACCAGCATAATGCTCAGCCAGGTTAACGAGCGTAAGCCTCCATACCCATAACAAACAGGACCAGCACCATGAAAGTGATCGGCCGCGAAAAACTCACCCGCTACGACGAGCCCTTCAAACTGCGCCAGCAACCCACGGACGAACCCGTGTGGCAGGACAGCTGCTGGCTCAACTGGTGGGACACGGAAAACAAGGTCGGCGGCATTTTTCGCATCGGTCATGAATACAACTATCCCGACAGACCGCCGATGGTGGCGTCGTGGATCGGGCTCATCACCCCCAAGGGAATTTACAAGCGCGTCGTGCACTTGCCGCTGCGAGAAGAGGACAAGCTCAGCAACGGCTGGGGCGGCGGAGACGCGATTTTCCGTGTGGAAATCGACAACGGCGACCACGTCTGGCACGTGGACGATCCGGCGCACGGCGTCGCCGCGACCCTACGCTTTCACGACTTTCATCCCATGTTCAACGGGTTTCCTCAGTCGGGTGACACCGCCGAGGACATCGCGCCGGCGCATATCGACGTGCACGGCAGCGTCAAGGGCACCATCAGCGTTCAGGGCGAGCGCTTCCAGGCCGACGGCATGGGCGTGCGCGATCACGGCTGGGGCCACCGCGCCTACGGGCAGATGACCTCGCACCGCTATGTATCCGGCACCTTCGGCCCCGATTTCGGCTTCACCTCCTGGGCGGTGCACAACCTGCGCGGCAGCGTGGAAATCTTTGGCTGGGTGGTACGCGACGGCGAAGTGATCTTCCCCAAGGACATCGACATCGTGGCGCACACGGAAATCGATTCGGTATCGGTGCGCGGCGGCCGCGTGACTTTCGTCCTGGCCACGGACGAACGCATCGAATGTGACCTGATCGCCGAAGCACCGGGGCTGATGAACTATTTCCACAACATGCCCAACAACAACACCTGCTGCAAGGCCATCTGCAACGGCCGGATCGGCGCCGGCATGCTGGAAAGCTCGATGAACTACTACCGCGGCAATCAGGCTCCCGACAAGATGCAATGGGGCGTGGTTCACAACGGTTTTTATCCCGCGCCTTTTAGCGACGCGGTGAAACAGGGCGCAGATAGCCCCTTCCTGATCAAGCGAACCATTGTTTGATCGCCCCCAGCGCGTGACATTGCATCGCTGCGCGTACAAATTTCCCGCATGGCCCAAGCCCCACTATGCAAAAACTCTGGCAATGAGAGGGTTGAACTATCGTTAATATTTTCCCAACCTTAATTGGTAAGCGGTTTTACGTGCCCCTATCTGGGCAGCCCGCTCGTTAGGACTGACCTGGAACACGTCTTCAGGCAGGATAGCGCCGAGTTCCGCCAGCTTGACTTTGCGGACCTCGCGCACGGCATTTTCACCAGTGGTCACATGGGTCAGAAGCTCCCAGCGACCGATCAGATAGCCATCATTCATTCCATCTGTGTCGATCCAATTGAAATAGCCTGGATCCCGCTTTGCCACGACAAAGGTAAAGGTACCGTCATGGTTGGGCTTGGCCTGGGCGTTGTTGAGAGTACTGGTGTGTGTCACGTAGTCAGTCGAGCGCAGCCAGAGATCGTCCACCTGGAGACTGAGATAACGCGCGCTCAGCGGATCAAGGATGACGACCAGCGCTTCGTCGTCAGCAATCTGAAAACGATTGATGGCCACGATACCCCAGCCGAGATCACGAACATAAGGGTCCAGCGTATTGGCTGCGCGTTGCCAGATAGCTTCGTAGAAACCCATGGAAACCTCTGCCGATTGTCGCAACTGGTCTGCGGCATGGTTGACCATGCTCGCAGATGACAAAGGTGCACTCTCGTCCAAACCGTGGACATCAAAGACCACAGGCTTCTGTTTGTCCCATTGCAGCAGGGTATCGCGCACCAGGAGGCTAATGGTGCCAGGCGGCAATTGCAGGTGATTGATGCGCCCGCGAGGGGGTGAGGCATCGAGGGTAATCGTAAAACTGCCATCATCGCCAACCACTATATCCTTAGACTGCAGTATGGCCAGTGGCGGCAGGCCCCAGTTGGCCGGGCCAGGCAGCGCCTCAATAGAAAAATCCAGCGTAGTTTCTCCGTCAAGTCGACCGCGTAATTCATAGCGGCAAGAGGGATCGACAACAATATTGCGATATAGGCGATCTGGCATATCGCCAGCGTAGCGGCTACCCGGAACCTGAATGCCTGCCGCTGTGTAGGGGAGGGTTTCATTCCAGACGATCGCGGGGTGGGCTGGGTCTGGTGTGATGGTGGTGAGAATGACACCGAAAATCAATTCGTCCACAGCAGCTTCGATACGTGCTTTTCCGTCCGCAAGCCGGCCGGAAGACGTATTTTCATACAGGCCGATCACTTCCTTACGCATGGCTATAAGCTCGGGAGTTTCACGCAGGGACAGCGCCATCTCTACATTGGCTTTGTGCCCTTCTGACCACAGCAATGGCAAGGCATCAGAAGAGTCTTCAGCCCAAACAAAAAGCGCGGTGAATAAAGATAGTATGCATAAGAGTAACGCTTTCAGAAAATTCACTCTGGGCCTCGACTATATTTATAGCGGTTAAGTATGGATGTACCTCATTGCATTGTAGGCGGCCAACTTGCCGTATTGAAGAGAATTAGGGTCATAGACGGTATGAAAACGAGGAATGTAGCTTTGTGAACCTCAGACAATACTGCTGATTTTTCTCTTACTTCGATGGCAAGATTCCCATGGATGAAGCCCGCTCTTACCACATTGGGCAACGCACAAAATCACCGAATAAAGAATAAAGCGGCTCTGGCCCTCGCTAAAATTACTGGATTCAAAACGACAATCCGTTTACCTTGGCTGGCGACGGACGATTGACGAGAGCGAATGTGGATAGGTTCCTGCTGCAACTTGACCTGAATCTGCTGAAGGCACTGTACCTTCTGTTGGACGAAAAAAACGTTACCAGGGCGGCGGACCGCATGTTCGTCACCCAATCCGCCATGAGCAAGACGTTGCGCCGCCTGCGGGAATCGTTCAACGATGCCCTGTTAGTCAAGACCACCCATGGCCTGGTGCCGACGCCGCTGGCGGAACGACTCGCCCAACAGTTAAAAATCCTTTTCGGCCAGATGGAGCAACTGTCGCCGCAGACCTTCGATCCTGTGGAATGCCACGACCGCATTCGCATCGCGGCGACGGAAACCTTCGCCCTGGGCGTGCTGCCTTTTTACATCCTGCGCCTCAAGGAACTCGCCCCCAACCTGCAGATCGAGCTGCTGCATCTGACGGACGACTACCTGGATCTGCTCGCGGCGGGAACACTGGATTTTGCCGCCTATCTCGACCAATCCTATCCGGAGGGCTTCATCAGTCACCCGCTCTATACCACCCACCCGAAAATCTGGTGTCGCGCCGGGCATCCACTGGCGGGCAAAAAGAAGTTGAGTCTGGAGGATATCCGTGCCTACACCAAGATCGCCTTCCACTCGCCCCATCTGTCCCACCTGGAGCTGAACAATATTCTCAACGAACTCGAAAAAGAGGAACTGGGGCGCGACATCCTGCTCACCACCAGCCATTTCCTGGTGGCCATCAACGTGCTGGCGAATTCCGATGCCCTGATGGTGGCGCCGGAATTCCTGCAGCGCTTTCCTCTCCTCGACCTGGTGTCACATTCGGTGAGCCACATTCCCCTGTTCGACAAGCTCAAGGTGGTGAACGTGGGCATCATCCAGCACGAACGCACCTTCAATTCACCGCTCCACAAATGGTTGATGAGCCAGGCGCACGAGATTTTTGCCGCCAACGTCAACGCCGGTGATCAGCCGCGCCCCTGAACCAGCCTGGCGCCAATGACCGCTGGAACACAGGTCACCAGCGCCGCCAGCACATAAACCATGATGTAGACCGGCACCTCGCTGCTGCCCAGCACCACTATGGAAAACGGCATGGCCAGGGCGATGTTGCGAAACCCCGTGGTCAGGAGGCCCGCCAGCCACCTGTCGCCAGCCGCGCGCCGGTAGGGAAACACCAGCGCGATGCAGAAGACATTGAATGCGGCGATGATCGCCATGTCCCGCAGCGACACCCCCAACAGCGCGGTGCGGTTCACCACCACGAAGGCCAGTAGAGTGACGAGCAGGGAGATCCCCGCGACCGGGCGCAGCACCCGCAACAGAGATTGCTGCCAGGCGCCGGTAAACACCCGCAGCAGCATGCCGAGCAACAGCGGCACGAAAACCGCCGCCAGGTATCCGGCAAGCCCGCGGTACAGATCCTGACCGTGCGGCTGCCCGGCGCCCGCGATGTACCCCCCCGCATCGAGCAGTACCGTCAACAGCACCACTCCCACCAAGCTCACCAGGGAAAAAACGATGAACACCAGAATCGCCCACTCCGGCGCTTCGTCGAGCAGGGCGACCAGTGACGGCACCAGGGGAGCGCAGGGCAGCACGGCAAGGATCAACAGGGCAAGGCCAAGGCCGCTGATCTGGCCGCCGGCGCCGGCAAAGACCAGAACCGCGAGGGGAATGACGGCATAGTTGACGGCCGCGAGCCAGGCGATGTTTTTCAGATCTCCGCGCGACAGAATTTCCCGCAGCCGCCGCGGACTCACGGACATGCCCGTGTACATCATCACCAATGCCACGGCTGCGGTGATGCTTGTGGCAAGCAGACTCATGGCGTTAAAGGCCGGTGCGCAACGGGTGTCGATATCGGGGTCATGGACAGGTGCGGTATGTCATTATTTGGTTGTAGATCCACTAGGGCGTGTCCTCAATCTATCCGTGCCTTGCCCGACAATAAAGGACTGTGAGACAAGCCGGGCAAAGGTTAAGTGAGGTGTAATCGACGGTAAAGGGATTCCCATTCATGGAATTCATGACCGCCGATCATGCGCCCGATACGGTGCCGTTGTCCGCGGTTTATGCCCTTTGATCATGCGCCCTATGATGGAAAATCATTGTACCCACCACGACGTTGGCCTTAGCATGAAAATTGATAAAGAGCATTTCCGCCGAGGCGATTTCAGGGTTTACTGCGTTTTGCACGCGCGCCGGCATACGAGAATTTTAACGATTACAGAGAACCATCCATGTCCAAGAATAAGATCGTTCTGCTATTGGGAACCACCGGCGGTGTGGGGGAAGCCGCGGCGAAAATGCTGATGGCGCGCGGCTATTACGTGATCACCAATTACCGCAAGGAAGAACAGAAAGCCCATCTGGAGAGCGCGGGTCTGGGCGACAGGTTTCTGCACCTGGACCTCTCGGACATCACGTCTATCGAGAACGCCTTCGCGGAAATGCAGGCGGCGGGCATCACCGAGCTCGACGGCATCATCAACTGCGCTGCCATCCAGATCGCGACCCCGCTCGAGGAAGTGCCCATGGACGAAGT
The DNA here is from genome assembly GCA_964469165.1 of uncultured Porticoccaceae bacterium. Lineage (GTDB taxonomy): Bacteria > Pseudomonadota > Gammaproteobacteria > Pseudomonadales > Porticoccaceae > CAYXXZ01. The sequence goes on along the minus strand of CAYXXZ010000016.1, from coordinate 28,886 downwards.
GGAATACATATTCCGCACCAACGTCTTCGGTACTCTGCGGGTGGTGCAACTGGCCATCCCCATGCTCCGACCCCGCAAGGGACGCATCGTGCTGTGCGGCTCCCTCGCCGGCAGTTTCGTCATGCCTCTGACCGGTATCTACAGCGCCAGCAAGTACGCGCTCGAAGCCATCGTCGACTCCCTGCGCCGCGAACTCTATCCCTGGGGTATCGAAGTCTCGCTGATCAAGCCCGGCTCCATCGACACCCGCATGTTCCGCAGCCACATCGACAACATGAAAGCCGCCTACGCCAAAAGCCAGGAAAAAGGCAGCCTCTACGTCGACCACTATGCCGCCCACGTGGATTCCATCCCCAAGACGCAGAGCAAGATCATGGGCACCACCCCCGAAGAGGTGGCCGCCATGTGTCTCGACGCGCTCGAGACCAGCAGACCCAAACCCCGCTACTTTCCCAGTTTCGAGTCGAAGGCGACACGCTTTCTCACGCCGCTGCTGCCCGACCGGGTATTGGACTGGATGTCGGCAAAATTCTTTTTCCCGCTGAAAAAAAGCTGAACGGTCGCTGCCGGCCGCATCACCGGCCGCCGGGCCGCCATGCAGGAGCCCCATAATGATCAATGATCGACTGACATCCCGGCTGTTGTCCTCCGCCGTCACCGCCCTCGAAAAATCGGTGGTGCCGGACATCGGCTCGGACGGCGCCGCCACCATGCTGGATATCGTGATCCGCACCCTGCGCATGCTGGTAGCCCACTACGGCCACCGCGCTGCGGATCTGGAAACCCTGACCGCCGACGCCAGGCAACTGTTGAGCGACGCCGGCCTGCCACCGCCGGAAACACAGGACTTTCCCGGCGCATCGCCTCTCGAAAGGCTCGAGGCAGAAAGTGACAGCCTCACCGAACGGCTCGCCGAACAGATCCCGTCGCTTCTGGAGCGCGCCACCTCCACCGGCGGGCAGGATGGCGACGCCGTCGCCCTGCTGGAGCGCATCGTTTCCAGTCAGGCCGACTTCCTCGCCACCCAGGACCCGGATATTCGCAACGGCAGCGGCGTCGTCTACCGGGGCGGAAAAATCGACCGCGCCAACCGCCCCGCACCAGTTTCCGACGCGCCCCTCAACGACGACAGCCTCACCGCCTACCTGCGCGCCAGGTTCCCGGACTCCCCGGGCATTCGCGCCACTTCCGTCAACGTGCTGGCGGGTGGGTTCTCGAAGAACACGATCCTCTTCGACCTGCACAGGCCGGGCGGCGCGGTGGAACCCTGCGTCATGCGCAAGGACATGTCCGCCGACTTCCTGTTCATGGAAAAATCCGTGGTGGACGAATACCCGCTGCTGGAAAAGGTCTACCAGGCGGGCCTCAACGTGGCCACGCCCCTGTGGCTGGAGAGGGAGAAGCACTGGTTCAACGGCAGTTTCTTCATCTCCCGCGCCGTTCCCGGTACCTCGGACATCAACAAGTGGATGAGCAACACCGGCGCGGTGAGCCGCCAGCTCGCGGAAATCCTCGCCGAACTGCACGGCTACGACCTGTCCGCCATGAGCTTTCCCGCCGAAGTGGCCGGGCTGTCGGCGGGTGCCGCCATCGAGCAGGAAATCCTCTACTGGCAGAACCTCTACCAAAAATACCGCACCTGCCGCCACCCGCTGCTGGAAATCGGCTTTGCCTGGACGCTGGCCAACATTCCCGGCGAACTTTTCGAGCGCCCCGGCCGCATCCTCCACGGCGATGTCGGCTTTCACAACCTGATGGTGAAGGACGGTGAAATCAGCGCGCTGCTGGATTGGGAATTCGCCCACTTCGGCGATCCCGCCGAAGACCTGATCTACGTGCGCCCCTTCGTCGAGCAAATCGCGGACTGGGACGCTTTCATCGGCCACTATCGCGACGCCGGGGGCGGCGGTTATTCCCCCGCCGTGGAGCGCTTCTACAAAGTCTGGTCGTTCGTCAGGAACGCCGCCGGCACGCGCCACGCCCGCTATTTGTTCGAAAACCATCTGCCGGATGAAATCAAGCTGGCCCTGCCGGCGTGGATTTTCGGCCACTACCTGGAACTGGACGCCAGCAAGATGGTGCTCGACATCCTCAAACAGAGCCGGGAGACACGCCCATGAATCCCTACCACATCGCCGTATGGGGCCCCGGCGGCCTCGGCGCCCCCACCATCCGCGAAATCCTCGCCCTACCGGAACTCGAACTCGCCGCCGTCTACGGCTACAGCGCAAGCAAGATCGGCCGCGACGCCGGCAGCGTCGCGGGCGTCGACCCGTGCGGCGTCACCGTCACCGGCGACAGGGAGGCCTTCCTCGCCACCCCCGCCGACTGCGTGATCTACATCGCGCGGGACTACGGCGACTACCGCTCCGACCCGGACATCATCGAACTGCTGGAACGGGGCTTCGACGTCATCACCCCGCTGCCCTACCACTACCCCAAGCTGCGCGGCGACGCCGTCGCCGCCCGCCTGGACGCGGCCTGCCGCCAGGGCGGCAGCACGCTGTTCGCGACGGGCATCAATCCCGGCTTCATGTTCGAGCGCCTGGCGATGACCGCCAGCGGCATGGTCAACGACCTCAAGCACATCAAGCTGGAGGAGTATTTCGACTGCGTCACCCAGGAAAGCGTGGAGATGCTGCAGCTGTTCGGCATGGGCCTGGCCATCGAGGAAGCGGAAAAGAACGAGACCGTGGCGCTCCTGGCAGAAAACTACCTCAAGCAGGAATTCTTTTCCGCCGGAGAAATGGTCGGCATGCCCATCGACAGGATCGAGCGCACCACCCACCTGAAGGCCGCGCCGGTGGATCTCGACGGCCTGCTGCTGCCCATCAAGGCCGGCACCGTGGGCATGATTTCCTACCGCTGGACGGCCTACAGCGGCGACGCGGCGATCTTCTCCATCCAGATCTACTGGTACATGAGCGAGCGCATGCGCCCCGCCGGCGTGCCGAGCCAGGATTTTTACCGCATCACCCTGGAGGGCAGGCCGTCGATGCGCATGTCCATCGAATTGCAGGCCTCCATCGCAAACGACCAGCGGCTCGTGCCCGGCCACCCCACCGAGCCCGCCTATTACGGCACCGTGATTCCGCTGGTGCAGGCGATCCCGTCCGTGGTCGCGGCGCCGCCGGGTGTGATGACAACGAAACCGCCGTCGAACGCCTACTGGAAAAAGGATATGAGGCAACCATGAGCGCCACCCTGTACGACGACCGCCCCCACCCCGTGCCACTGTTCGCCTACCTGCGCTACAAGGAGAACTGGCTGTGGCATTTCATGGACGTGGAAAACCGCGTCTGCGGCATGGCGCATTTTTCCTATGAACCCCTGTTCAACCGGGCGCGAATGTCCTGCAACCTGGACGTGCGCGGCACCGTCTACAAGTACGCCAGCGAAATTCCCTTTCCGGAAAAATTCGCCTACGCCGGCGAAATCGGCGATGGAAAACTGCGGGTGCTGTTCCGCGAGCCGCAGAAAACCTTCGAACTGCACCTGGACAGCGACGACCTCTCCCTTGAGGTGTACTACCAACGCCGCGGCCCCCTGTTCGACTTCGACGCCTACGAGAAGGCCAACCCGGACAAGCCCCAGGTCTTCGCGCTGATGGGCCTCAACAGCCGCATGCCCCACACCCACCACCAGCAGACTCTCGACATGACGGGCAGTCTGCGGCTGAAAAACGGCGAACAGATAGCCCTCAAGGGTTTCGGCAACCGCGATCACAGCCAGGGCGTGCGCTGCGACAACATCACCCGCACCCACACCTGGTCCTGGCTGCTGTTCGACGACAAGAATTTCGCCGCCACCGACATCACCGTGATCGACAATCCCGGCCTGCTGGCGGCGGGGGGCTACATGTACGACGCCACCGGCCTCAGGGCGCTCAAGGACATCGACGTGGAATTGCGCGGCAACATGGCGGACGGCATGCCGGAAACCGTGCGCTTTCGCTTCGCAGACCCCGCCGGCCAGACCTTCACCATCAGCGCCGACATCGCCAACCGCCTTGGCTACGTGCCCCTCTCCGGGGAGAAGCCGGACAGCGGACTGGCGGAATACCTGTGCATCGACAACTTCTGCCGCTGCACCCTGGAGGAAACCGGCGAGCGCGGCTACGCCATGATCCAGGTGGGCTACAACCCGGAGCATGTCTCCCGCTGACAGGAACACCGCCATGCTGATTTCATCGCAACGCATTCTCGAGGCCACGGCGCAGGCCCTGCGCAGCATGTCGCAGCGCCAGGACCTGCCCGCCGACCTGATCCCCGACTGCGAGATGATGGCCTACCTGCTCGACCAGTTGCCGCGGCCGCGGGACGGCCGCACCGCCCCGGAAGCCTATTGGGAGGGCGATGCCCTGCTCACCGCGTTCAGCGCGCAGGGCGGCGAGGCGGACGCGACCCGCCAGTCCCTGCGGGAACTGAAAGACAGCCTGCTGCGCATATTCGCCCTGGCACCGGACGGCGACGCCGCCGCCAACCACCTGGATTTTCTGCAGCGGGCGGACGGCCTCATCGCCGGCAAGATCGACGGCGGTGCCCTGTCCGGCGACGACTGCCTGCGCATCGCCGCGGACCTCTGCCAATGGGAAAAGCGCTTCATCGTCGCCGTGCCGCCGCAAACCGGCGCCGCAAACGGGGACAGCCACACATTCACTGCGGAAAAGGTGCAGCGCTATTTCGACGACCGCTTCCCCGGCGCCGGCAGCGTGGTCGAGCGGGTCGCCATATTGCCCGGCGGCTACGGCAAGCAGACCATCATGATCGACGTCGAGGGCGGGCCGGTATCGGGCTCTCTTGTAGTGCGACGCGACCTCGGCGCCCCGGTGCTGGACAACGACTGCCACTTCGTGCACCGCGAATATCCGCTGTTGAAGGCGCTCCACCAGCGCGGTGTCGCCGTGCCGGAAGCGCTGTGGCTGGAGCGGAATTCCCCCATCCTGCCCGGCGGCAATTTCATCGTCACCCGCAAGGTCGAGGGCCAGGTGCAGGGCGACGTGCTCGGCACGTCCGGCGACATTCCCGAGGCGCTGGTGGACGAACTGGCACGCCACGTCGCCAACCTCCACAGCCTGCCGCCCCTCACGGAACTGGGCAGCGAAGTGGCCTCCCTGGACGCCGCCCTGTGGAACGAGACCATCACCACCTGCGGCAGGAGATACATCGAGAGCTTCTACGCTTTCTTCCGCAACACCCCCAGCATTCCCCAGCCCGCCCTCGGCGCCATGTTCGGCTGGCTGATCGACAACGTTCCCCGCTGCGACGAGCCGCCGGCGCTGATCCACGGCGACATCGGCTTTCACAATTTCCTGGTGAAGGACAACCGCATCACCTGCCTGCTGGACTGGGAATTCGCCCATATCGGCGACCCGGCGGAGGACATCGGCTACATCAAGAGCGCCCTGGGCGGCAAGATCGACTGGAACCACTTTCTCGACCTGTACCGCCGCTACGGCGGCCGGGACATCGACCCACGGCGCATCGTTTTCTACCAAGTGTGGGGCTACCTGCGCAACGCGGTGGGCTGCGCCATTTCCGGCTACCGCTTCGGCAGCGGCGAACTGGACGAGGTGAAAATGGCCATCGTGCCCTACCGCTACATTCACTACTACATTGAAAAATGCCTGGAGTTCATCGGCAACGATGAGGCGGTGAACAAAGCTGCAAGTGCCGGTCTTTGATTTTTTCCCCGACCCCGACAATCCCGGGCAATTTGCGCGAAACCCACCAAATCACTACCATCTGACCCCACACGAGCTTTTGCCGCGTCCAACACAAAAACCCGGGCGGCAATGGCAAGGCTCACACCGTCCATAAACAGCTTCGTTGCAAACCCGGGGGAATCATGAAAGCGGCCATCTACAAGGAATCCGGCAAACCCTTCGTTCTCGAGACAGTGCCCGACCCCGCGCCCGGCGCCGGTGAAGTCATCATCAAGGTCTGCCGCTGCGGCATCTGCGGCTCCGATATCCACATGACGTCGGGCTCGCCCTTCGATTTTCCCACCGGTGGCGCGCTCGGTCACGAATACGCCGGTGAGGTGGTGGAAGTGGGCGCGGACGTGAAAAACCTCAAGGTCGGCGACCGGGTGACGGCGGTGCCCCGTCTCGGCTGCGGCAACTGCCCCGCCTGCGACAAGGGCCTGGTGTTCTACTGCCCGACGGCGCGCTCCATGATGGGCGGCTTCGGCGAGTACACCCGCATCGCCGAGCGCAGCGCAATCGTCCTGCCGGAATCACTGTCCTTCGCCGACGGCGCGCTGGTGGAACCGCTCGCTTGCGGCTCCCGCGCCGTCCAGCATTCAGGTGTGAACGCTGCCAGCCGGGTGCTGGTGATCGGCGCCGGCGCCATGGGCCTCGCCGTCACCTGGTGGAGCCGCCTGCTGGGTGTGGAAAACATCGTTGTCAGCGCCAGTTCCGAGCGCCGCCGGCAGTTGGCTCTGGATATGGGCGCCAGTGATTTCCTCGTCGCCGGCGACGACCTTCAGGCGCGCGCCATGGAAAGTCTGGGTGGGCCTGTGGATCTGGTGTTCGAATGCTCGGGCGCCGATAGCACTCTGGCGCAGGCCATCGGCCTGGTAAAACAGGGTGGCAGCATAGTCGTGCTCGGCGCCTGCACCCACAACATCCAGTTCCTGCCCGTGATCGCCCTCGGCAAGGAGGTGCGTATCCAGTACAGCCTGGCCTACGCGGCAAGTGATTTTCATCGTACTGTGCAGGCACTTGCCGGCGGCGCCGTGGAGCCCCGCGCCATGGTGCAGGACACCATTGCGCTCGACGCCCTGCCGGAGCGGCTGGAAGCGATGCGCAAACCGCACCCCGAATGCAAGGTGATGGTAAATCCCTGGCTTTGAGGTGTTCCTTGGCCGGTCAGGCGGCTGCGCCGCCTTTCGGGTGAAAGCGGACATTCATGCTGTACAGCCCGCGAAACACCGCCGCGGGCATGAAATCCAGGCGGTCGTCGAGAACCTCGACACGCTCGAAGCGCTGCACCAGGGCACGGAAGAACTCGATCAGCTGCATCTTCGCCAGCAGGTGGCCAATACAGTGGTGCACCCCCGGCCCGAAAACCTGTGATCGGCTGGTATCGCGGCTAAAATCCAGCCTGTCCGGATGTTCGAAGACGCGCGGATCCCGGTTGGCCCCGGCAACGCTTAGAAACACCATGTCCCCCTTGCGCAGCTGTTTTCCGTGCCACTGGAAATCCTCGGCAACGATACGCGGCTGTGCTGTCGACATCGAGATGTAGCGCATCAGTTCGTTGACGCACTCCGCCATTCTGGCGTCGTTGTCAGCCATGTAACGCCACGCCTGCGGCTGCCGGGCAAGGGCTTCCACACCCAAGGTCATGGTGTTGCTGGTGGTATCGTGACCCGCGACGATCAGGACGTTCATCGACGCCAGCAGTTCGTCCTCGCTGAGCTGATCGCCGCCATCCGATGCCTGCAGCAATTTGGTGATCAGATCGTCTCGCGGCTCGGAACGACGTTTTTCCAGCTCCGCCAACACCACCCGGTTCATCTCGCGGATGGCCCACTCGGTCTTTTCCAACTTTTCCACGGACGGATTGGGCACGGTTGTGCCCTCCACCATGGCGTTCGACCACTCCCGCAGATCGTCGAAATGTTCCTCCGGAATGCCCAGCAGCCGGAACAGCACGTAGCCCGGCAGGGGCCTCGCAATTTTTTCATTGAACTCGATGACAGGCTCGGCGACGGCCCTGTCCAGCAGGTAATGAATCCGCTCTCTTGCATAAGGGCGTATGTTTTCGACGACCTTCTTGCTGAACGCCTGCATGACCAACTTGCGAATTCGCGTGTGCTCGGGAGCGTCAAGGCTGACGATGCCGTGCCGCACATTGTTGAGGAAATGAGGAATGCGGGCTTCACGCTCCTGCGCCGGCATAGCCGCCATCACAAATTCCACGCGCCCGGCATTTTGCAGCGGCAGCCGCCCCTCGAAACCGTCGCTGACGTCGGCAAAGCGAGACACGAGCCAACACCCGGATGTCTCGCTCCAGAATACCGGCTCGAGCTCTCGCAAGCGGTCCAGTTTTTCCAGAAACGCGAGCCCCATCCGCGCCGGATCATTCATCAAATCGATATCGAAGGCTTGCGCCACTGACATACGTCACCACCCTTTTATCCGTTATTCTGACTGTAGGTTGGGCTGAGGCACGAAGCCCAACAGTTCAGGATAGATTGGCCTCACAGATGTTGGGCTTCGTGCCTCAGCCCAACCTACTCTACCGGCTCCCACTGATAGGCCTTGGCATCGACCATGGCCATCAGGTCGGCGAACGCCAGATCGACTTTTGCCGCGTCGCCCTTCAAGCCAATTTCGTTGACGGGCACGTCCTCCTTCATGGTCGGCAGACAGAAGGTTTTTACCTGGGGATGCTTCGTCTCGATGGCCTCCATCAGCGGCGCCATCGCACTTTCGTATTGCCCTTTGATCAGGATGGCGGTTTCCTTGTAGCGCTGGTCTTGATGGTGCGGATAGCGGTGGTCCAGCACCCATTCGATCATCGCCCAGGCCATCTCGGGAAAACCGGGTACGAAATGGTGATCGCGCACCGAGAAGCCGGGGATGGTATTGATCGGGTTGTGGATCAACTGCGCCCCGGCGGGGAACTCCACCAGTTTGTACTGGTGCTCTGCCAGGGTGCGGCCCCTGTCGCTGGCGAATTTTTCGAGAATCTTCACGCCTTCTGGATGGCGCTCCACGGCAACGCCCAGTGCTCGCGCCGCGGCTTCCCGTGTCATATCGTCCGGTGTGGCGCCGATACCGCCGGTGCTGAACACGATATCGTCGCTGGCGAACGACTGTTTCAGGGTGTCGTCCAGCACCGCCTTGTCGTCGCCGATGATCTTGACCCAGCTCAGCAGCAACCCGCGCTCGCCGAGCATGGCGATGACGCGGGGGAGGTGTTGATCCACACGGCGACCGCTGAGGATTTCGTCGCCGACGATGATGAGACCGAATTTCGCCATCAGAACCCCGCCACCTCGGGAATGATCTCCCGGCCGAAAATTTCCAGCGGCCGGATATCGTGCACATTCGGCATATTGAAGATGGCCTGATTGACGCCCAGATCGGCCAGTTCGCGACACTGCGCAATGACGTCTGCCGCGCTCATTTCGCCGGGGGCCAGGTGTACCGTGCCGAGAATGGTTTTTTCGATGCTGTTGTAATCCCTGCCGAGGGCATCGCAATGGCGCCTGAGCACACCGAACTTGTGGCGAATGGTGTCTGGGTCGCCAATGATGTTGCAGGCATCCGCATATTTGGCTACCAGTTTGAGCGTCTTTTGCTCGCCACCCCCGGCTACCAGAATGGGTGGGTGAGGTTTCGACAGCGGCTGCGGCACGTTCAGGGTTTCGCTGAGCTGGTTGTGCTTGCCGTGGTATGGGCCGTTGTCGTCCGACCACATCTGCTGGGCGATCTGTAGCGCTTCTTCCAGCAATTCGAAACGGGTGGCAATGGGCGGAAAGGGAATACCCAACCCTTGCGCTTCCTCCTCGAACCAGGCGGCACCGATGCCCAGGTAGGCGCGCCCGCCGGAGAGTACGTCGAGGGTGCTCAGGCTCTTGATCAGCACGCCGGGGTAGCGGTAATTGACACCAGTGACCATGGTGCCGAGCTTGACGCGCCTGGTAACGCCAGCCAGATAGCCGAGCGCCGTGTAGGCCTCGAGCATGTCATGCTCCTTGGGGCCGACGTAGACAATCTGGAAGAAATGATCCATCAGCCAAAGGCTGTGAAAGCCGTTGTCATCCGCGGCGCGGGCGATATCGGCAAGCTTGCCCGCGATGGCGGATGCGCCGCCGGGCCAGGTGAAGCTGGGTACTTGCAGTCCTATTTTCATGGTCGTTCTCCGCAAAAGGTGAAGAGGGCGCTTACATCAGGCCCTGCTTGAGCGGCGTTGGTACCCTGCCGAGCAGCGCTGCAAGGTCACCAGTGACCTCGGAGAGCGCGCCCTCGGCGATATTCCTGTCGATTGCCGCATAGAAGCCGGCGGTGTCCGCATCCATGCCGAAGCTCCTGAGAACATCCACAAAGGTGTCGGCGTCCATATCGTTGTAGGTCACCGCTTTGCCGATGATTTCACCAACGACGTCGGCGAGGTCGGCGTAACTCCAGGCCCGCTCTCCGGTGAGTTCGTAGGTTTTTCCTTCGTGGCCCGCGCCGAGTAATACCGCCACGGCTGCCTCGGCGAAGTCGGCGCGGGTCGCGGACGCAACGCGCCCGCTACCGGCGGCACCAATGATCGCGCCGCTCTGACGCGCCGTCTCGATGTGCTCCCTGAAAACATCGGTGTAGAAATTGTTGCGCAGGAGGGTATAAGCCAGACCAGACTTCAGAATCAACTCTTCCGTCGCTTTGTGTTCCGGCGCCAATACCAGCGGCGACGTGGCAGCTTTTGCCACGCTGGTATACACGAGGTGTTTGACGCCCGCCGCCTTGGCAGCGTCGATGACATTGCCGTGCTGCGCCGTGCGCTGCCCTACTTCGCTCGACGATACGAGCAGCAGCCGGTCGACTCCCGCCAGCGCCGTTTCGAGGGCGGCGGGATCACCGTAATCGGCCACTCGCACCTCGACACCCTGCGCCGCCAGCGGCTCGGCCTTTTGCGCATTCCGGACGATGGCGATGACTTTGTCGGTCTTGTCGATTTTGTCGGCCTTGTTTTTTTCCAACAGTCCTTTGACGACCAGGCCGCCCAACTGGCCCGTGGCCCCGGTAACAGCGATATTCATATAACTTTCACTCCTCTGATTACGGTAATTCGTGCGGTGGTGTTTCAGATTGCGCACACCTCATCCAACTCGAGGGTATGCACCACGCGCCCCATGGAAATCCAGCTGCCGATGCTCAAGGTCATATCAACGATTTCCTCGTCGCTGAAATGCCGGTGCACCTTTTCCCAAAACTCCTCGTCCCCTGCCATTGAATGGGGCCGCTCGCCCATGCGCTCCGCCATCTCGATGGCGATGCGCTCACGCTCACTGAACAGTGGCGAAGTCCGCCACTGCGTAACCGCGTCGTAAAAAGCCGAATCCGGTGCCGGTCCGCGCGCGAAGGGGCTTTTGTCGATGTCGCCGCCGGCGCCTTTGAGAAACTCAGCGGACTCCATGCCTCGCGCGCTTTGACACACCTCACAGCCATTGATCAGGGCTGTGCGATAGCGCGCGCCTTCGAGCTCGCGCATCGAAAGCAGGGAATTCTGATAGGCCGTCAGGGTGAAGTTGAGCGCTGCATCCGCAAGTTTTGTGGCATAGGTCGAAAACGCCAGCGTGGCGGGCATCTCGCCCTGATTATCGGGCAGAGCTATGCGGGGCATGGCCATTTCCTCGCGATGTTGGAATTATGGGAGGTATCAAAGGTAACACAGTTGTCGGTACAGGAGACAACGCGCCGCTCAGTGATGCAAGGCCTCGGCGTCCCCAGACGGCTCGCACGCGCCTGCCGACGCAGCAGAAACACCTGTTTTGTACATTACGCAGGCCACTTCCATGCGAATGTGCTCGGCATGGTCCACCACCCAGAACGCGAGAATGATGGACATGGCGCCGCCCGCCAGCGCCGCCGCGAAGCGCGGCGAAATCAGCGGCAATTTTTTGACGGGGCTACCATGCTCTCCAGATTCGCCCAGGCGCCACATCGCCGGGTTGGAGGCCCGGTGTTCGGGAACAGCAACGCCCAGCAGAGCGCCGATGCGGCGCCACAGCGCGAAAATGAAACTGAAGACAATGGCCCCGACGATGCAGCAGCCCATGGTTGATCACTCTTGCGGCTGAATATGGATTTCGGTGCGGCCCGCGACGGGCACATCGAGGTGCGCCCTGCCGTTTTCGTCCGCCCTGAAGTTATAGTCGCCCGCGGCGCACTTCGCCACATAGGCAACGCCGGGCTTGAGCCGCGATAGCCCCAGGCTCTGGCTTCCATCCCCCTTGCCGGGATAGAGCACCAGTTGAAGATCGTCGCCCTCACTGAATGCCTTGGCCACCAGAACATCAGGATATTTCACCTGGTCCAGCAAGGGGCCTTCCGTCGCGCTACGGGGAGGGCCTTCCAGCACCATCGTGCGGATATCGTCCCGCCGCGCGAGGCGCCCGATCACCGCCACCGCATTATTGAGGTTGGAGGCACTCGTGTAGGACGTCACACCGTTGTGGTCACTTTTCCCGAAACGGCGATCGATTGTCTTCTGGAGTGCTTCCGCCGCTTCTTCGTCGCCCAGCTCCCTGGCATAGACCAAAAACTGGGCGTAGACGCCGGCTTCGCCCTTCCTGTAATTGCCGATGTCGACCCGATCGTAGGCCTTGGTGGTGATGACCGCTTCGCCATTTTCATCGATGCGCAGCGCTTCTTCCCTCAGGCATGCCCAGTTGCGCTTGGCAAGGTCCGTGAAAAAGGGAGTGGACATCCAGCCCCACTGGGCAGAGACGAAGTGACAGCTGTAGACCGGCATGCGAATCCCCAGGGTATTCACCCGCCCGGAATGCGGGGTGCCGTCCAGCCCCATCATCTCGGCCATCTGCAGGGGCCTGAGCGCACTGATCAGCTTTTCCCGACTTTGGGTGCCGAAAATGCGGTCGCCCGTGAGATGCGCCAGATGCCCCCAAATGTTGCAGGTGCTGTAGGTGAGACGCGGTTCACAGGGATACAATGGCCCGTATACCGCGCTCTCCTGGTTGAAGCGGCCCGCTTCAAGGATGGTTTGCAGGCTGTGGCTGTAACTCTTGCGATCATTCTCACGAAAGGTAAGGGAGCCGGGCTGTAAATAATGATCGTCGCCGGTATTGGCCGTGTACAGAGCAATGTTGATGCTGGAAAAACCGCCGAACATGATGTTGTCCCTGGCGATGGGGTCGGCATCGAAACTGAAATTGCCCAGCAAACTTTCCCAGCGCCACCATTTCCATAGTTTGGGAATGGTCAACTTGTCGACCAGATTGCGCTGGGCCTCGCTCAGGTAGCCGTGAAAGTTGGGCGCGTAATGGCACTGCGCCACCTGAAGTCCCCACAACAGAAAATTGAGCTGGTAACGCACCGCCGACGTCTGAAACTGATCGATGACATCGAAGCCTTCGAGAGACTCCACGGGCTGCAGGCCCCGGTCCAAGCAATAGCGCAGCGCGGCGAGATCCTCCGGCGAAAGCTCACGACTGCCAGGCACCGGAATCCCCACCGCGCGCTCATCCAGAGCGGCCAGCACAGCTGGCAGATAAGCCTCGCGCCGCGCCAGGCTGGCCCGTTCCTCGGCCAGCGTCCTGTTGCTCACATAGCGCACAAAACCCCCGAATGCGAGCACCACCGCGGCCAGCGTCAGGTAACTCCAGGCGCCAACCTGCCCGGGCGCCAGCGCGGCGGCGAGCAACAGGCTTCCCGTCCAGATGAACAGGGGCGCGAAGGCATTGGCCATCAACTGCCAGAGCGCGCAGGCGGCCAGCATCAGCACAATCGTGACAGGGAACAACAGCAGCGCCCAACCGCCACTTGCCAGAAAGCCGCCACCTGGAAAGATGAGCCCCATCCCCGCGACCTGCCAACCTGCGGATAAGCCCAGCAAGCGCGGCGCCAGCCCCAGAATGACCATGCCCGCATACACCATCAGGGTGCGACGTTTTAGGGGAGCGCTGGCGTATGCCGAGCCGAACTCATGGTTGACGAAATTGTTGCTTGTATAGGTGGCATCCATGGTGGGTTCTCTTTAATCATTATTGGGGGTGTTTCTCAGGCCGCCGTTAAGTAATAGCCGCACGCCCGTATCACGCACCCTGATCTGGGAACCTTATCATAGATGGTGTGCCGCTGACGAGTCCAGGGATCGGCAAGCTATCTCTGCTTTCCTGCGGCCACCCTCCATTTTGCGATAGAGACATCCGGTGGTATATACACAGGAGTCTGGGCTACAGTCCTGCTTAAGGCACAGCGAGCTATAAGCCGTAAGAGCCTGTTCAAAGTCTTTTCAGTAAAAGGCTCAGATATGCCAAATGGATGAACTGCAAGCTGGTGTTGAGTTTGCGCTCGCAGTTCTTCCACAACCTTCGGTTTTTCTCCAGCCACGCGAAGCTACGTTCGACCACCCAGCGCTTCGGTATCACCTTGAACGTGTGCAACTCGCTGCGCTTGGCGATCTGCACGGTGACCCGCTCACCCAAGATGTCCCGCACGCCTTCGGCAAACGGCGCTCCGGTGTAGCCGCTGTCGCACAGCAGACTCTGGACTCGTTCCAGGGCCGGCTTGCAGCGCGCCAAGGCCCGCAGCGCACCTTTGCGGTCGGTCACCTCCGCCGTTGTCACCGCAACGGCATGGGGTAACCCCTGCGTATCGACGGCAATATGGCGCTTGATCCCAGACACTTTCTTGCCGGCGTCATAGCCCTTCTGACCCGCCGTATCCGTGTTCTTCACGCTCTGCGCGTCCACGATCAAGAACGTGCTTGAGGCGCTGCGCCCCTGTTTCGCGCGGGCCGCGCCAACCTGATTTTTTTAAAGCCCGCTCCAGCAGGCTCACTCCGTTATCGTCTACCTCACTCCAAATTTGGAAATAGGCATGTACGGTACGCCACTTCGGAAATGAATCGGGCAACATCCGCCACTGACAGCCACTCCTGAGCAGGTACAACACCGCGCAGAACACGTCATACAGGTCCACTTTCCGTGGCGCTGTCTTCTTGCGTGCCCCTTCCAGTAAAGGACGGATGTGTTCGAACTGTTCGCGACTGATGTCGCTGGGATAGGGAGGTCTCATCTGCGGAAGCATGCACTAATGGGAAGACTTTGAACAGGCTCTAATACTACAGCCGTAGTTATTCGGGAGGTACACAGCCCCTGCGCCGGTAATGGCATTGCCGGGCACGGTATTGGTGGCGGCGTCTCCACATCGACCAGTGCCAGACCTGTTCCAGGCTTTGCTGAGCACACCAGACTAACCGACACAGCAGGCGACGCAACTCAGGCACACTCAGGGCAATCAGCCCCGGCACCGTTTTTTTTCTCCTGCACACGCAGAGCGGCCAGAACGGCATAGGCCAGCAACGACAGGGTGATGTGGCGGTACCATCCTGACCAACGGCGTACCTCGTACTGATCCAGTCCGCACTCGCCCTTGGTCGCCTCAAAGCCCATCTCTATCTCCCAGCGTCGGCCAGCGACCTTGACCAAGGTCTTCAGCCGAGCCCTCGAGCGAGGCGCGTACACCACGTAATACGCCTGTTCGCGTTTCTCGCTCAGACTGCGCCGCACCAGCAGATAGTGCCCGAAACGCCGCTCCTGGGCCGTTAGCTGCAGCCGCCACAGCGGAACAAGCGCCCAATCGTACAGACGCTCGCCCTTGGCGCCTGCACCCGCTGACAGACGTTTCCAGGACTGACGACTCAGCGCGTGTGCAATCTGCTCGGCACTCACGAACTCTGGCCCCTGCCACCACAGTGGCTCATTCTTGGCCACGGCCAGAACGAACGCTTGCTCACGCGATTCCAGCCACACCCGCAGGCGCCGATCGCCGCCATAGACCTCGTCGCCCGTCACCCAGCGACACGGCACCCCGCTGTCCAGTGCCCGTGCAAGCATCCGGCGCGCCAGTTGCGGCTTGGTGGCAAAGTCGACCGATGTCGGGATACCCGTAGCCGCACAGCGCGCTCGATCATCGGTCCACTGCCGCGGCAGGTAGAGTTCCCGATCGATGAAGGCACTGCCCCCAGCACCGGCATAGCACAGGAACACACCGATCTGGCTGTTCTCTATGCGTCCGGCGGTACCGCTGTACTGGCGCTGCACACCGGCCGAATGCTGGCCCTTCTTGAGAAAGCCGGTCTCGTCAACGATCAACACCGCCTCGTCATCACCCAAGTGTTCAACGACATAGTCACGTAGCACATCCCGCGCGGCGTCAGCGTCCCACGAGGCGCGCTCCAGGAGGTGCTGCACGCCGTCCGGCGTGGCCTCGCCCATCCATTCGGCCAATTGCCAACCGTTCTTGCGCTCCACGCCACTGAGTAGGCCCTGGAGATACTGCAGGCTGCGCTGGCGAGGCTCCGAGCGCTTGAACAAGCTTGCCAGCCGCCCATGCAGCCTCTCCAATGCCTGCTCCCAGGTCTTCAGGGGTAATTGCATCGCCCAGTCCCTTCTGTCGGTGAGAAGGTGTCCATTCTTGCACAATAACTACGGCTGTAGTACTAAGCTTTGAGCGGGAGCACTGAAAGAACAGAGTTCTGACCGCATTTGAGGTAAAGCCTGCTGTTCTTAGCTCAGACCTCCGACTCGTGGCTAAACACACCACCAGTCTATTCCGCAACGCTGGAAAAACACCGACCGGACGTTACAGCCATCTTGAGGATTTATCGTGAACAACAACATCGACACTGTGAGAAATTTTTTCCATGCCTGGGGGCGCAGCACTGACGACCTACGCAGCGCCGTGAATACCTACCTGTCGCCGGATGCGGTGTGGGAAAACATCGGCATGTCCGTCACCACTGGACCGCAGGAGATCATCACCTTTCTTGAAAAATATCTGTCCGGCGCCAAGCTTGCGACATTCGATGTGGAAATTCTGCACATCGCCGGTTCTGGCGATACCGTTTTTGTCGAGCGAGTCGACCGCGCGGTGAAACTGGATGGTTCCGTTCGCCCCTCGCCCGTCGTGCGAGTGGTTGGTGTGTTTGATCTGAAAGATGGCAAGATTGTTGCGTGGCGCGATTATTTCGACACCGCACCCCACAAACATTGACGGCTTATGCCGCCTCGCGGCCGAGGACTATTTCATGCATCAACCCGCCTGGACTCATCACTATCGCACCATCAACGACTTTCCGATGCACTACGTAACCGCCGGTGATGGGCCCGCCCTGGTACTGGTGCACGGCTGGCCGCAAAGCTGGTACGAATGGCGCCACCTCATTCCCACTCTGGCCAAGCATTTCACCGTGATCGCACCGGACCTGCGCGGCCTTGGCGATTCCGGAAAGCCCCTTGTCGGCTACGACAAGCGCACACTCGCCTCTGATGTTCACGCGCTTGTGAAAAGCCTCGGCTTTGACAAAATCGGCCTGGTAGGACACGACTGGGGCGGCGCGGTGTGTTATCACCTTTGTTACGACTATGCGGACTTCGTCGAACGGCTGATGATCTTCGACATGGTGCCCGGCCTTTTCCGCAAGGGTCAGGCTCTTGATTTGGAGCGCGCCACCCGACTGTGGCACGTATTCTGGCACGGCGCACAGCCCGATCTGGCCGAAACGATGGTCCGCAAGGACCCCGAAGCCTACATCCGTTTTTTTCTCACCTCCCCCTGGTACAACTACAGTCCGGCCGTTTTCACCGAAGAAGACATCCGCGAATACGTGCGGGTATTTAACCTGCCCGGCACCATCCGCGCCGGATTTCAATATTACGCCAACGCCCTGCGCCAGGACGCGGAAGACCTTGCGGTCTGTACAGAAAAGCTGACCATGCCAGTGCGCGTGTGGGGAGGACAGGCGGGTATGGGCAACATCGTGCCAGCGTGGCAGAGCGTTGCTAACGACGTGAGCGGCGGCGTAGTGCCGGAATGTGGGCATTTCGTTCCGGAGGAGAAACCGGAATTTGCGTTGCGGGAGCTGGAGGATTTCTTCGTGCGCTAACGCTGTGCCCTGCGTTTTTCCTTCCCGGGAAGCGGTGGTATAGTGCCTGCCACCATAATCAAAACAGTGCAACGCTCATGGAAAAGCAATGGCTGAAACTTGAGGCCAGGCTCAAAGCCTATCTCGGTCGCATATTGAAGCGCCCGGAAGATGTGGAAGATATTACACAGGAATCCTTCGCCCGAGTGCTTGAAGCAGGGTCAAAAGGTAAAATCGAATATCCCAAGGCATACCTCTATCGCACGGCTCGCAACCTCGCACTCAACGCCGTGACGAAAAAATCCTATCAGTTGGAAGATTTTATAGAGGACTTGCAGGACTCAACTGTCATAGAGGATGAAGTTACCTTGGAAGATCAGGTGATTGCACAAAGGCGCTTCGAGCTGTTCTGCCGTGCCACTGCAGAGCTACCGGACCAGTGTCGTCGCGTACTGATTCTGTGCAGAGTGTATGGCCTCTCCATGCGCGAAGTGTCCGAGCGCCTCGGTATCAGCATCAGCACTGCGGAGAAACACCTCGCCAAAGGATTGTTACGCTGCGCCGCCTACATGGAAAATCATGAGGGCAACTCCCAGGCCAAAGATCGAGATGCCGGCTCGCGACGGCGCACCCTATGAAGAAAAGCATCCTCACCTTCCCCAACAAGGCTCGCATTCAGGAAGAGGCGGCGAGCTGGCTTGCCCGCATGCAAGGCGACCCCTTGCGTGATGAAGAGCGCGAGCGTCTCGAGGCCTGGCTGCGCTCTTCTAAACAGCATCGCGAGATCTTTGCACAACTCGCCCACCTCTGGAACGACATGGCATGCATGACGGTGCTTGGCGAACTCTTTCCGCTGCCCGGCAAGTGCGAGGCTCAGGTGCGCGGGCCCGACCGTCACCGTCACTGGTTCGGTGCCACTGTAGCCAGTGTTGCACTTGTGGCCACGCTGCTCGTGGGTGCTGTTAGTTACACTTTCCTGCGCAACAGCGAACTGACCTCTCACACAGAGCCTGTGGAGCTGGTCTATCAAACACGCACCGGCCAGCTGTCAGACGTCACGCTGAAAGACGGTAGCACCGTAACCCTCAACACGCGCAGCCACATGCGAGTACGCTTTGACGAACATCGGCGCTCAATTTATCTGGTTGCTGGCGAGGCTCATTTCGAGGTTGCCAAGGATCGTGAACGTCCCTTCGTGGTCTACGCCGGCAAGGGGCAGGTGCGCGCAGTTGGCACAGCATTCAATGTGCGCCTGCACGGCGACCGTGTGGGCGTATTGGTCTCGGAAGGCACCGTCGAAGTCGTCACCAACAATACGGCGTCAACCACGATGCAAGAAGAGAACCCGGGACCACAAACCCTCACGCTCAAGGAAGGCGGTTCCGCCAGTTTCGCTGGCGCCATAGACGACACCAGTTACCTGCCGCGAGAAAAACTCGAACAGCGCCTCGCCTGGCGCAAGGGAAAATGGATGTTCGAAGGCGAAACGCTCGCGGAGGTCATCCGTGAGGTCAACCGCTACACAGACACGAAAATCGAAATAGTGGACCCCGGCATTGCCGAGTTGCGCATCGGAGGCTATTTCGATATCGGTGAGATCGATGGTCTCATGAATGTGTTGCAAGCCGGGTTTGGTGTGCAGGTTGATCGAACTGGCGACAACCGCATACAGCTCTCCGGTTTGGTCACAACTGTCCACTGACGGATTCGTCGACATCAGCCATCATGCAAACCGGAAAAGGGACCGCCCTTGTAAGAATAGTTTCTCGACGCAGTAGCGGGTTTTTATGAATAGCTTGTCTTTGTTAACGATGGGCCTGAACAGGGCTCTCAAGGACAAGCAAGCGAGATCGACCGGCATAGCCTTAATACGCCCAGTGCGAATTGATATTGTTGCTCTTACTCTCTTTTTGTCCCTGACAGGCGTACAGAATGTCTGGAGCGGGGATGCAACTGTTCGTTTTGAAATCCCTGCCACCAGAGCATCTCAGGCGCTCAATCTGTTCGCCCATCAAGCTGACATTCAACTGCTTTACCCCTTCGACATCATCGAGGAATTGCAGCTTGAAGCACTGACAGGACAGTACAGCGTCGACGAAGGCATCCGCCAGCTCGTCGCTGGAACCTGCCTCGAAGTCGACGTCAGCACGAAGGACAGTGTGATTCTGAGTGCCAACCGGAGGGGATTTTGGTTCATGAAAAGTAAAAATTGCAAAAAGAGCAGTGTTCTATCGGCATTATCTGCGGCCGTCATGTCGGCAATTGCCGCACCCTCTCAGGCCCAGGGTGGAGATGAAACGTCACGCCCGATGGCTCTGGAAGAAATTGTCGTCACCGCGCAGAAGCGCTCGGAGAATCTTCAAGAGGTACCAATCAGTGTGACAGCACTGAGCGGCGACATGACCACGGCCTCAGGCATCCGTTCCAGCGAGGACCTCGCCATGAACGTGCCCGGCCTCACCGTAACCCGCACGACTGTATCCGGCCAGATATTCCTGCGCGGCATCGGTACGGATGGCGCTCAGGCTGGTATCGATAGCGCCATCGCCGTCTTTGTCGACGGCGTATATCAACCCGTAGTCGCGGGCGCAACATTTTCACTCAACAATATTGAGAGGATAGAGGTTCTGAAAGGACCACAAGGGACTTTGTATGGCCGCAACGCCACTGGTGGTGCGATCAGCATCATTACAAAGACACCGTCTTTTGAACCTACCCTCGATCTCGAACTGGGATATGGCAACAAGGACACGCGTGAGGCGAAGTTCTACGGCGCTACTGGGCTGACTGACACAATTGCCGCAGACCTGTCCGGTTTTTATCACGATCAGCAGGACGGTTTTGGCAAGAATGTCATCACTGGCAACGAAACCAACAAGTTCCGCGACGCAGCTGTGCGAGCTAAACTGCTGTACGATGGGGGTGGCGACTTGCGCGCGACCCTGAGCGCCGATTATTCGAAAATGAGCGGCAGTCTGGGGATGTCACAGCGCCCAGGTGATACCACCTTCAGCCCACTCATGCGCATGGGCAATGCAAATGGCTACTGGGACACGGAAAGCAATGTCGACGGAAGCCTATATGTTGAAAACATGGGCGGCAGTGCTCGCATCGAGTACGACTTCAATGACATCGTCCTGACGAGCATAACCGCCTACCGCGAGCTGGACACTTTTCAGGACGGCGACCTGGACTTGGTTTCCATTCCACTGGTCCGCTATCCTCTAACAGAGCAGAACCGACAGATCACCCAGGAATTTCAATTGGGCGCCACCTACGATGACATCAGTTGGACGGTGGGTGCGTTTTATCTGACATCAACGGCCGAGTATGCGCCCTTCCAGCTGCTTGGACTGGCCTTTGCCAGTGACATCAATGATGGCATAGGCTTTTTTGCCACTCAGGAAACGACGTCCTACGCGCTCTATGGGCAAACGACTTTTGCGATTGGTGACAAAACCAACCTGACATTGGGCGCTCGCTACACAGAAGACGAACGTGAACACAAGGACGTGAGTGCCTTTGCAATTTCCGGCGGGCAACGTATTTTTCTCGCCAACAGTCCCGATCGCAGCACAACGTTTGACAAACCTACCTGGCGCATCGCGCTCGACCACCAGCTAACCGATGAGTTGATGATCTTCGGCAGCATCAGCCGCGGCTTCAAGTCCGGTGTCTACAACATGGTCGAGCCCTCTGATCCCGTGGTAAAACCAGAGGTGCTGGACGCTTACGAACTGGGATTCAAATCCACACTTTTCGACCATCGCATGCGCCTCAATGCGTCAGCCTTTTATTATCAGTATGACGATATTCAGCTCACGAGAATCACGACGACAACCCAGCTTTTCAACGCAGCAAGCGCCGACGTCTTTGGTCTCGATGTCGATATCGAGGCTCTGATAACCGAGAACCTGACAATTCATGGTGGCCTGAGCTGGCTGCCGAAAGCAGAATACAGCGACTTCCCCGATGCCCCATACATGGCGCCGGACTTTCAAAATGGAGGCAACGCAGTAACGGCTGGTGACGCCAGCGGCAACCGCATGGTGCGGGCACCAAAGTCCACGTTCAGCCTGGCCATCAACCATAATCTGCCGCTGGCAAACGGTGAGCTCAACACGAACATCAGCTACATGTATAACGATGGCTTTTACTGGACACCAAACAATCGCCCCGAGCAAGACGCTTACTCTCTGGTCAACGCCCAGATACTATGGAATTCGCCCGACGAAAAATATCTTGTGAGGCTATTCGCGAAAAATCTTTTCGACAAGAAATATATTTCGCAGATGTCCGAGGTGAATTTTGGAGACACCTACAGTCCGGCGGCAGGCCGCACTTACGGGATTGCCTTCGGTTATAGACTCTGACGACGCGCTATCATCGGGGGCAGCGCCTGTAGGTGCTGCCCCCGATGTTTCTCGCTCGCTGAAAAAAACACTCACTGGCCTCCCTGTTACGGTTCTTCCTGCAACAGCGTCTTCACCCGATCACAAATAGCATCCTTCAACGTAGCAAACGCCTGATCGACATCCAGTTCATCACCCTCCACGATCCATTCCTGAATGATGCCGCGCATACTTGCGAGCACCAGGATGGCGATGGGTTCTGCTTGCGCGGGGGAGAGTCCCTCTTCCTCGAATGCTTCGGAAAAACTCTTGCGCAGGAATTTTTGATATTCGGCAATTTGTCTGTGGAAATCGGGATTGTTGGAATATCCCATCTCGGCACTCAGCACCCAGAATCCACGCAGGTTGCTCGCGTGGTTCTTGCGCGCGTCGTTATAGGCGTCGATGGCGAATAGAATGGATTCGATTCCGCTCGTCATGTGATCCCGCAGCATTTGTTGACCGCCGCGCACCGCCCAACTGATCAGCGCACTGATCAGCGCGTCTTTCGATCCGTAGTGATATTGCACCAGACCGCGACTGTACCCTGCGCGCACACCCACTTGTGCAAGCGTTAAGCCGGCGAGACCGGATTCGCCGATGATACTGAGCGCGGAATGGAGCAACGCGCGTTTTGCTTCCCTGGTGCGTTCTGCTTTTTGTCCTCTTGCTTTCTTCATGATTTTTTCCTGAATGGTGTTCCCTGACAGCTGCACGATAAACGTCAGCGTTTTTTCTGCACCATCAATGCGCCAACCGCCGTCATTGCGAGAATGGCTGCATACACCCAAAGTGCTATTTGATAAGAGCCGGTACGATCGTAAAGATACCCGGCAAGTGGCGCTCCAGGGATGGTAATCAAGTATATTGCGGGCATCAACAAACCCATGACTTTGGCAAACATGGCGCGGGGAAAATGCTCCCCTATCACGAGCCCGAGCAAAGGGAAAAATCCGCCGCTGCCGACACCCAGCAGCACGCTGCCCGCCATCAGGACAAAATAACCCGGCCATATTGCGATTGCGCAAACGCCAATAGCGCACAACAAAAGTGCGGCAAAAAATAGCCGGAAGGATTCTATCCTGTCTGCCGCTGCGCCGATGACGATCTTCCCGACAACCATGCTCGCCGTCAGCGCGGAGACCAGATACGCACCCGCCATGGCCGTGTGGCCGCTTTCTACCGCCAGCGGCACCAGATTGACGAGCACCCCTTTCTGTATGGTGATTCCCAGCCCCGTCAGACAGGCGACTATCCAGTAGGTTCGTTGCGACAGTATCTGCGCTGCAGTCAGCGGCTTCATTGCGCCTGGCGCATGGTGTTGCGCCTGCTGCTCCGGGGCCGTAGCGCCATCGGGGTAGAGCCCACGTGCCTGCGGGCTCGTATCGATCACCCGCCAGATCAAGGGCAACATCAGCAGCGCACAGGCCAGCGCCAGAACGAGACAAGCATGGCGCCAACCCAGGTGCAAAATCAAAAGCGCGGCGACGGGCGGTGCCAAAAAGCCGCCGAGCGACGCGCCAACCGTGCTGATGCCCATGGCGCGGCCGCGCAAACGGCTGAACCAGTTCACCACCAGTGTCGATGAGGGAATGGTGCCGGCAAAGGTTGTGCCCGCCGCGATTAACAGCGCGTAGATGGCGATGACCTGGTACAGACTGTTGCTTGTCGACATCAACGACAAGCCAAGGCACAGGGAGCATATGCCCACCAGCATGCAGATCTTCAGCGATGTTTTGCTGATCAGCACCTGGACCAGCGGCGCCAGCAGCACCATTCCCAAAAACAGGAACGAGTGGATCAGGGTGACACCAAAGCGGCTTGCGCCAAGGTCGCGCTCCAATGGCAACACGAAAACACTGAAACTGCCACTCGACAGTCCAACTGCAAACATCTGCGCCAGAAAGCCCACGGCGACGATATTCCAGCCGTGAAACCAGGGGGGTTTCATCCTTCGCTCTCCAATCAGGCTGTCGCTTGGGCGAGACTGTGCTGCGCCTGCGGCGCTGGCCTGCCACCCAGCACCAAGACCATGGTGATCGCGAGCGCCCACAATACGCCACAGGCAATCCATGCCAACTGGTAACTGTGGTAGTTGTCGTAGACCAGTCCGCCGACGATGCCGCCGATGGAGCCGCAGAACACCGTCACCATCGTGGCCCAACCGAGAATGGCGCTGAAGCAGGAGCGACCGAAGTAATGAGCGATGGCGTATGGCAATAGCACAGCGGCGCCACCGTACCCCACCCCCCAGATCACCGCAAAGCTGTACAGCATGATTTCGCTGCTGGCGATGACCACCAGCGGTGTCGCGATCAATTGCAAACCGAACATCAGCGCAAAACCAAGTTTGATGCTGGCGTAATCCGCCAGCCAGCCGAAGCCGATACGCCCGAAGCAGCTGGTCAATGTCGCGGTGGCGAGCACCAACGCTGCTGTCGCGCCGCTGTAGCCTCTGTCCTCGAAATCTGCCGGGCCGTGCAACAGCACGATGTAATCGGCGGTATAGCTCAACCCCATGGCCAGTGTCACCGCCCAGAAAGCCTTCGATCGCAGCGCATCCGAGACTTTCCAGTCACCGCCTTTCAGGCCCGCAGCAGGGGCCGGTGCGGCGGCTGTCTGAAGTGACTCACCGAGCGGCATGCCGTCAGGTCCGAAGCCCCTGTCCTCGGGGCGGCCCTGGCCTTTCACGAACAGCAATACAGGCAGCAACACCAGCACGCCCATCATGACGCCCACCGCCACGAACGCCAGTTGCCAGCCGTAAGCGTCGAGCAGGTAGCGCACCACCGGCGCCATGATCGCGGTACCAAGGCCAATGGAGATGGCGGTGACCCCCATCATAAGGCCGCGCCGCTTGACGAACCAATTGGCGACAATGCTGGCCTGCGCGATGCGCCCCACGGCGTTGGCGCCGAAGGCGGACACCACGCCGTACAGGAAATAAAACATCCAGATGTTGTGGGCGAAATACATGGCGCACAGCGACACCATCATCAGCAGGGCGCCGGTCACCATCACCTTGCGGGCGCCGATGGTGTCGAGCAGCCAGCCGACAACGGGTGAGGAAATGCCGTAGCAGATCAGGTTGATGGTCACCGCCAATGACACCTGGGTGCGCGACCAGCCCATGGTTTCCGCCAGCGGTTTCATGAAGATGCCGAAGGAGTAACGCCCTCCGCCGTATACGAGAATACCGAGCACGAAACAGATGATCACCATCAGCGTGCTCCAGAAGCGGAAACTCTTGGCCATAGTCGACTACCTGGGCTCGTTTTCAACGTTATTGATATGGAGTGTTGTCAGCTTAGCGAATATTTGCTTGCTAGCCAACAAGCAAAGGGCTATATTTGCCTTCGTCAAGGCATGTGGTGCGGTATTGATCGTTTTTACTCAGCCGTCGGAAATTCAGGCTACGGAATAGTAGATATATACACAAAGCCCGGTTTTTCCCTCGTGTGTAGGGGCAATTCATGAATTGCCCCTACGGTATGGAGTGGAAATCAACGGGCAGAGTTGTAGCCCAAATTTTCTGACGTAGGTATAAAAGGCCATGCGAAGCTTGCTGGCGAAGCGCTTCGACGGATGGCACACCAACCACATCACGCCTCGTAAAGGCCGCGCCTGCGCGCATTCAGCGATTTGATAATGAGGAAAGAAAATGTCGTCTTCCGCAGCCCAGTATGACATCGAGCGCCCGGAAACCCTGCTGGACAACAACGATGTGGAGCAGATCTACACCCTGCCCCTGGAACAACAATATGCCTATCAGTTGGCGGGGCTCAAGAAGCGCTTCGCCGAGCAGGTCGACCAGATCGCCATCGTCAAGAAGCTGGCCGACGAGCAGGGTGTGACCGCCATCGAGCGCATCGAAGATGCCGCGCCGCTGCTGCTGCAGCACTCGGTCTACAAGTCCTATCCGTTGTCGATCATCGAGAAGGGCCAGTTCGGCCGCCTCACCCGGTGGCTCGACAACCTCAGCGCCCACGACCTCTCGGGGCTCGATGCATCGTCCTGCTCCTGCATCGACGACTGGATCGACCTGCTGGATGACAACACCGACATCCGCGTCATCCACTCCACCGGCACCTCGGGCAAGCTCTCGTTCCTGCCGCGCAGCGTCATCGAGGTGGATTCGATGGTGCGAGGCTGGAAGATGATCTTCGACCGGTTTCAGGACGATCCGCCGCGGGTCTCGACGCCGGTGGAGCAGTTGCCCGTGATCTACCTCGCCTATCGCGCCGGCGCCATGGCCCACCACCGCCTGCTGGATGGGATCGCCCGGATTTACTACAACGGCGACAGCAGCAATATTTTTACCCTCAATAGCGGTCGCCTGTCGGCGGACGCGGTATCCCTGGGCGGCCGCCTCAAGGCCGCCGAGGCCAAGGGCGAACGGGGCATGCTGCAGATCGCACCCAGCCTGATGGCTCGCCGCGAGGCTTTCCTCAAGGAACAGGAGGAGGCGCCCCGGCGCATGGACACTTTCTTCGACGCCATGAATGCCAGGTTGCGCGGCAACAGTGTGTGCATCATGGGCTCGGTCCCGCAACTGTATGACGCCGCTGTGGAAGGCCAGAAGCGCGGCATCGACAACCTCTTCGATCCGGTGAGTTTCGTCATGGCCGGCGGCGGCAACAAGGGCCGCGTGCTGCCATCCGGCTGGCGCAAGGAAGTGACCCGTTTTCTCGGTGTACCCAAGCTCGACGACGGTTACGGCATGTCCGAGGTGGTCGCCAGCATGCGTGCCTGCCCCAACGGCAACTACCATCTGTTTCCCTTCGTGGTGCCCTTCGTGCTCGACCCAAAAAGCGGCGCGCCGGCGCCGCGTACCGGCACCCAGACGGGCCGCCTGGGGGTGTTCGATCTCAACGCGCGCAGCTACTGGGGCGGTTTTCTCACCGGCGACAAGGTCACCGTCACCTTCGGCGACCAACCCTGCGGTTGCGGTCGCGTCGGCACCTATGTTCACCCCGGCGTGACCCGCTTCACCGAAGCCGAGGGCGGCGACGACAAGATCACCTGCGCAGGCGCGCCCGACGCCCATGACAACGCCGTCGATTTCATTCTCAACAATAGTCTGTGAGGCTTTGCCAAAGGAGCAATCGTCATGCTGAACGTCCCCCTCATCGCCCATGGTCACATCATCGAAGATCCCGACCTGGAGTTCGGTGGCCGTCGCGAGGGAACCCGCTTCACCACGCCCGATGTGTCCCGGCACCTGGACAAGTTGCTGGTATCGTCGCCGTCGTCGCTGCGCGAGCTGTACAACATAGCGTTTGAGGAAATTCTCGACTACCTCGGCGATCTGGGTTCGGCGCTCAACTTTGCGCGCAACACCCACATGCAGCAAGCCTATGAGATGTCGGTGCAAACCTCGGGGCTCGGCGCGAGCATCCTGCGCAAGCTTTACGAGAATACCGGCCTGGTGTATACCCGCGAGAACCTGCGCACCATCGCGGAAAACTCGGTGGGTGTGGAATATCTCGAAAACTGGGTGGAGGAAAAGCTGCCCAACGGCGCCAGCTACGCGATCCGCGCCTTTGGCGCCCGCACCGCGCACATCATTGCCGGCAATGTGCCGAGCGTGTCGGCGCTGACCATCGCCCGCAACGCGCTGCTGCGCAGCGACGCCATTATCAAGACTCCCTCCAACGATCCGCTCACCGCGGCGGCCATCGCCCGCACCATGATCGAAATGGCGCCCGACCACCCCATCAGCCGGCATACCAGCGTGGCCTATTGGAAAGGCGGCGACCTGGCGCTGGAAGACGCCATCTATCAGCCCAAGAATATCGAGAAGATCGTCGCCTGGGGCGGCTTCAATTCGGTGAAACACATCACCCGCTATATCCAGCCGGGTATCGACCTGATCACCCTCGACCCCAAGCTCAGCTCCACCATCGTCGGCAAGGACGCTTTCGCCAGTGCCGAGAGTCTGGCTGAGGTGGCAGAACGCATCGCCAACGACGTCGGCAATCACAATCAGGAAGGCTGCGTGAACGCGCGGGTGGTGTATGTGCAAAGCGGCACGGATGCGGACGGCGTCAAGCGCCTCAACGAGCTGGGCCGCAAGGTGTTCGATGCCATCCAGGCACTGCCGCCGCATCAAAGCACCGCAGCGGTGCGCATGGATCACGAGTTCGTCGACGAGATTGCCGGCATCAAGCTCGGCAGCATGGATTACAACGTTTACGGCTGCGGCCCCGAAGGTGGCGCGATCGTTTCCCAGATCAGCGAGCCGGTGGATTTTTCCCGTTTGCTCGCCAACCGCGTCTGCAACCTGGTGCCAATCGACGATGTACGCACCGCGGTGCAATCCATCAATGCCTACACCCAGACCATCGGCGTCTATCCTGAAGCACTGAAAGCACAGATCCGCGACGAGATGGCCCTCTATGGCTGCCAGCGCGTGGTCTCTCTGGGCTACGCGTCGAATGCGGTGGTGATGTCTGCGACCGGCGTGCAGGACGCCATCGAACCCATGCGCCGCATGTGCAAATGGGTGGTTGACGAGAGCTGCGATCCGGCAGTGGTGCCGCTGCCGTCGCGTGCACCGGCCCCCGCCAGCGCCGCCGAACAGGAGCATTGCGCACGACGTCCTCGCTAGCCAAACACAGAACAGGGCCCGAGAGCTCGACCGCGGCCCTCACACATCCGATAACACGCAGGAGAGTATGGGAAATGAATAACAATACCACGCACAGAAAGCTCACCGCCGCCGCAACCACCTGCGCGCTGCTGGCCTCCGCCGGCGCCGCCGCCCAGGGGGGCTCCAGCTACCAGCTGGAGGAGATTATCGTCACCGCGACCAAACGTGCCCAGAACATCCAGGACGTACCCATCAGCATTCAGTCTCTGAGCGGCGACAGCCTCAAGAAGC
>CAYXXZ010000015.1:0-40298 GCA_964469165.1 uncultured Porticoccaceae bacterium | reverse complement strand
AGCGTTGTCCACCCTACTGGCTCGGTGACGCGAGAATTTCTGCAGCCCAGGGGGGCAATATCAAGCGGTGCGCGCTGCAGCTGCGGGCGCTGTAAAGGTCTGTTTACAGGCTCGTAGTTTCGTAGGGTGGACAAGGTTTTTTTGTCCACCGAGTCGCGAAAGGATCGGCAGCGGTGACAATTCTGGTGGACAGGAAAGCGTTGTCCACCCTACTGGCTCGGTGACGCGGGAATTTCTGCAGCCCAGGGGGGCAATATCAAGCGGTGCGCGCTGCAGCTGCGGGCGCTGTAAAGGTCTATCTCCGGGCACGTAGTTTCGTAGGGTGGACAAGGTTTTTTTGTCCACCGAGTCGCGAAAAGACGGGAATCGGTGACCTTTCTGGTGGACAAGAAAGCGTTGTCCACCCTACTGGCCTGCGCTTCAGCCCTCTTCCGCCTCCCGGCGTCCCTGTTGGCGGCGCTGCTCTTCCGCCAGGGCTTCGCGGATGGCCAGCATCACGGCGTCCACGTCGGCGCTGGCATCGTCGTCCTCGAAGCAGCCTGTCAGGGCAGTACCGGGGTGCAGCGCACCGCTCTCATAGAGCGACCAGATTTCCTCGGCGTAGCGCGTGCCCAGCAACTCGGGAGCGAATTGTCCGTAGTAAGCGGTCATGTTGGCCACGTCCCTGGTCAGCATGGCGCGGGCGTGGGGATTGGCGGCGGCGTCCACCGCCTGCGGCAGGTCGATGATCACCGGACCATCATCGTCCACCAGCACGTTGAATTCCGACAGGTCGCCGTGCACCAGCCCGGCGCACAGCATCAGCACCACGAAATCCATCATCAGGGCATGGTCTTCGAGGGCCTGCTCGCGTGGCATGGCGACCTCGCTCAGGCGCGGGGCAACGTCGCCATCCGCGTCGCTGATCAGTTCCATCAGCAGCACGCCGTCGACGCAGCCATAGGGTTGCGGCACCCTCACCCCGGCGGCGGCCAGCCGGTAGAGAGCCGCCACTTCGGCATTGTGCCAACTGTCCTCGCGCTGCTTGCGGCCGTAGCGAGTGCCTTTTTCCATGGCCCGGGCGCGGCGACTGTTGCGCACCTTGCGCCCCTCCTGGTATTGCACTGCCTGGCGGAAACTGCGTTTGTCCGCCTCTTTATAGACTTTCGCGCAGCGCATCTCGCTACCGCAGCGAACCACATAGACGGCCGCTTCCTTGCCGCTCATCAGGGGACGGATGACCTCATCCACCAGGCCGTCGTCCACCAGGGGCTGCAGCCGTTTGGGTACTTTCATGGTGCTGGTTTCCTCGGGTGGCCTGGTGAGTGGTTTATTGGCGCGCAGGATACAGGGAAGCCGCAGCGCCGACCATGCGCATCGACCTGGGAAATGGCGCAAGGCCTCGCGCCGAGAAATTTCAACTTCGATCAGCCGCTCAGCAAGCGTTTCACGACACCCTCGCCCGCGCGCCGGCCCGTGGCAAAACAGGCGCTGAGCAGATAGCCACCGGTTGGCGCTTCCCAGTCGAGCATTTCACCCGCGACAAAAATACCCGGCAACGATGTCAGCATCAGGTCCTCGTTGACGGCAGTGAAACTCACGCCGCCGGCACTGCTGATGGCCTCCGCTATCGGACGCGGCGCACTCGGGCGCAGGGGCATGGCCTTGAGCGCCCGAGCCACGGCCGCTGCATCGCCGTTGTTCAGGTCGGGACAGCACTCCCTGAGCAAAGGGGCGACGATGGCTGGCAGGCGCAGTTTTTTGCGCAGCACATTTGCGAAGGACATGCCCTTGCGGGGCTGTTGCAGCCGCGCCTCGATATGTTCGATGTCCGTCTCCGGCAGCCAATCGAGCCACAAAGTCGCGTCTTTCCTGTCACGCAGCAGCTCCCGCAACGGCGCACTCAAGGCATAGACCAGGCTGCCCTCGATGCCATAATCGCTCACCACGAATTCGCCCTTGCGGCGCCACTGTCGCCCCTCCCGGTCTGTGAGCGCCAGAGCCACCTGCTTGACGGGCGTGCCCGCAAAACGCTCGCGAATGTGCGCGCTCCACTGCACGTCGAAACCGCAGTTGCTCGGCTGCAAAGGCGCAATTTCTACCCTCGCCTCGCGCAGTAACTCGCACCAGCTGCCGTCGGAACCCAGCTTTGGCCAACTGCCGCCGCCGAGCGCCAGCACCGCCGCATCGACGTGAACCACCGTCTCGCCCTCGGAGGTGGCGAAACGCCAACCCCGAGACGGATCGCCATCGCACCAGCCGAGCCAGCGATGGCGCGGGTGGAACACGACCCCCAGGCCTCGTAGCCGCTGCAGCCACGCGCGCAGCAAGGGTGCGGCTTTCATATCCGTGGGAAATACCCGCTTCGAACTGCCCACGAAGGTGTCGATGCCCAGGCCCTGAATCCAGTCCCGCAGCTGTTGTGGCGTGAAGTCATCGAGGATGGGCTTCAGCCGAGGCTGTGCAGCGCCATAGTGGGTGACGAAAATGGCATGATCTTCGGCGTGGGTGATGTTCATGCCGCCGACACCGGCCAGCAGAAACTTGCGCGCCACGCTCGGCATGGCGTCGTAGACGTGGACGGCGATGCCCGCGCGCGCGATCACCTCCGCAGCCATCAGCCCTGCAGGGCCGCCACCGATCACCGCCACCACGGGCCGATCAGAGCGAGAAGAAACAGAAAGTAGTTTGGGCATGTCTCACAACGATGATTGGCGAACCGCGATTGTAGAGCCTGTCGAGGTTTCGGCCCAGAATTTACGCGCCGCGAGACGACAACCACCGGCCACTGTGCACGCCAGCGCGTTGTCATGGCGAAAAGCGCAGGGAACCCTGGGCGAGCGGCGCAGCCCAATATCAGGAAGCAAACGCCAATAACCGACAGGAGCGAATCATGAAGTTCATTTTTGAGGTCCACATCAAAGAGGGTTACCGCGCCGAGCAATATGCCGACGCCTGGGTGCGGGCCAGCGAAATCATCCAAAACGCGCCGGGCGCACGCGGTACCGAGTTGCATCGCAAGATCGGCGATCCCAATACCCTGATCGCCATCGCGAGCTGGCACAGCAAGGAAGAGCGGGATGCGATGGAGGGACGCCACAATCCCGACGTGGCGGCAATCATCCGCGAAGCCGCCGCCTTTTGCGAAATCCGCCTGATTGGCGAGTTCGAAGACCCGGAATGGGTGGTCAAACCCTCCTGAGCCGGGCGGTGGTATCATCTCGTTACCCAACGCAATCCGCGCCCGACATGAGACCACAAAAAACCCCATCGCTGACAGTGCCGCGCGTCATTCTCTTCGACTGGCACGGCACCCTCGTTGACACGCTCGACGCCATGTTCAGCGCCATGGAGCAAATGCTGCCCATGCTGGAAGACCTGGATCTGGTGTCACGGCTGGTGCCGGAAGAAGAGTGCGCGACGGAGGACGATGCCAAGCTGGTGCACTACATCCGCATTTTTCGCCGCCTGCACCCGCGCATCCTGGCGGAAAAGCGCGTTTCGCGCACCGAGATATTCGACGCCATCTTCGGCGCCGATCGCGAGGCCAAACGCATTGCCCACCGAATTTACAACCAGTGCTACCGCAATCATTTCGGCAATGTGAAGCCGTTTCAGGAAGGCATCGGAGACTATCTCGAAGCCCTCAAGCGGCTCGGTATTGGCATCGGCATCGCCACCAATCGCAGCCGCGAATTTCTCGATCATGAACTACAACTGATCCAGGATGGCGAGTGGGTTCCTTTCATCGATTCCACGGTATGCGCGGACGACGTCACTGAATACAAGCCCGACCCGCAGATGCTGCTGACCATCATCGCCACTTTCGACGAGCAACCGGGAGAACATATCTGGTACGTGGCGGACAGCTATCTCGACATGGTGGCGGCAAAAAATGCCGGCATCACCGCCATTTTTTACAATGGCGCCAATGCCGACGACGGCATGCTGGAAGATATTTTTCGCGACGACCGCCGCAAGGCGCCGGATGCGGTGATCGACAGCTTCGACCAGTTGCTCGATCTGCTGGCGCCCATGGAACACGGTGACACCACGCCCTTCGCCGCGCGCCTCGCCGATATTCGTCCGCCCCACTATCCGGCGCCGGAACCGCCACCGCCGCGCATCGAACCCGACTGGCATCCGGCGGTGGTGCGACTATCGCCGCCCGTGGTGATTCTGTTCGACTGGCACGCCACCCTCGTCGACACCCTCGATGCCATGTATCACGCAGTGGATGAAATGCTGCCCGAACTGCGCCGTCGCGGCCTGCTCGATCGCATGGTGCCACCCTCCGACAGCCGCACGCCGGAAGACGCAAAGCTGGTGGAATACATCTACGAATATTGCTGCCTGCATCCGCGCGTACGCGCCGACCGCAAGATTTCACGCACCGATATTTTCGAGGTGATGTTTGGCAACGACCAGGAAACCAAGCAGATAGCCCACGGCATTTTCACCCACTACTATCGCAAGCACTTCGGCACCGTGAATCCCTACGAGCCGCGCGTGAAAGATTTGCTGCTGGGATTGCGCACCCTGCGTCTCAAGCTAGGCGTCATCACCAATCGCGATCGCGAATTTTTCGAACACGAGATTCGCGCGGTGGATGGCAGCGGCTGGGAAGGAATTTTCGAGGTGACCTTGTGCGGCGACGATACCGAGCGGCGCAAGCCCTACCCTGACCAATTGCTGCTCGCCGCGGAAAAGCTCGGCCACCTGCCCGGCCGCAACATCTGGTACGTGGGCGACAGCACCACAGACGTGGCCGCCGCCAAACGGGCGGGCATGACCGCGGTATTCTTCAACGGCGCCCAGTGGGATTTGCCCTGGCTGTCGAAAATCTTTCCCGGCAGCGAGGAGCATCCCCACAAACCCGATGTGGTGGTCAACGACTTTTCCGAGTTCTGGGCGCTCACTCTCGCGTGCCGCAACCGGCGTTCTCCCTTCTGATCCAGGTATTCCGCGCAAGGCCATTCACCAAAACCATGACCAACCACTCCGACCCCATCGCACACTTTCTCGCCGAGAACTGGTTCATGTACGCCTGGCTCACGGAGGCGCAGCGCAACGTCGTGCTGAACTTCACGCGCACCTTCTGCGACGCAAGCGAATTCTGGTTTGCGCCGGAAATCACGCCTGCCGAAGAGCTCGCCTGGCTGGTGGGCGCCAACGCCGCACTGGTGGGCGGCGCCCAGGCGACCAACTGTTTTGCCGGCGTGCGCTGGATTTATCTGGTGGGAGACGAAGCCTTCGACGGCGAGCTCAGCGGCGACGCGCGCGGCCACAGCACCGTGCGCATCAACGCCATCGATCTCGTGGAAGAATCCCGGCAACGCATTCCCGGCCAGCAGATCGCCATACACGAATTCGCCCATGTGCTCGACGCCCTGTTCGGCATTACCGACAGCACGCCGGCGCTGCGGGATGCCCTGGAGCTGCATCTGGAAAACCGCCGCAACGGTGTCGAAGACGTGATTCCCGAAGCCGTGTTTGAAACCATGATCGAGCAGGACACCCGGGTGGAATTCTTTTCCTATGTGTCGGAGATTTTTTTTACCGACCCCCATGGCATTCTCGATTTTTATCCGCCACTCTATGACGACCTGGTGGCCATCTATGACCTGGACCTGGCGGCACAATTGCCGGATCTGGCGCTGGATGAAAGCCACCACCACTAAACCATAAACAGCAGACGGAGCTCACATGAATAAAACAGGATACTTCCTTGGCCATGCACTCGCGATGCTGCTCATCTGGAACAGCGCGCTGGCAGAGGACAGCGATCGCAAGGACGGCGGCAAACTGATCGTCGCACCCTATGCCTGGGCGCTCAACATGTCCGGCACCATCGGCCTCAACGGCATCGATGTGCCTCTCAACCTGCAGAGCACGGAGTTGCTCAGCGGCGTGAAATCCGGCGGCATGGGCTATGCCCAGTGGCAGAACGAGCGCTGGTTTCTCTATCTGGAAGGGATCTTCATCGATTTCGGTGAGAAGCATTTCGCGCCGCTGTTCAATCAGTCGGTGGAGGCCTCGGTGCTGTTCGCGGAAACGGGCGCCGGCCTCAATTTCGATGTGGCGAAGGGCGTGAGAATTTCTCCATACGTCGGGGCGCGCCTGATCAAGCTGGAGGTCGATGTGAAAGGTCCTCTGCTGCATCAAACCGTAAAACAGGAATGGGTGGATCCGGTGGCTGGCGCGCTGGTGCAGGTACCGCTGTCCGAGCGCTTCACCTGGGTGACCAAAGCCGACGCGGGTGGCTTCAACGTCAACGGCAACAACTACCAAAGTGTTGCGACGCTGATGGTCTACGGTATCAATGCGCGCTGGTCGCTGGGTGCGGGCTACCGCTACGCCACTTTCGATGCCTCCGGCAGCGACGGTCTGACCATGGATCTCGAAGGCCACGGCCCCATGGGTGGATTGCAGGTGATTTTCTGAGGCGGGCGGATGAGCTGTAAGCTGGAACACGGCAAGAACCGAGTTCTGCCAAAGTCTAACTTAAAGCTGATAGCTTATAGCTCACAACACCAGCTAAGGATGTTTCTCGAGATATTCCTTGAGCGCAACCGCGTTGTTATGGCTGGTGTCCCTGGCGGCGTACAGCAGCGTGACGTCCTTGCGGGCGAGTTGTTCACGAAGTGTCTCGAGGGCCTCTGCTGCGTCGGTGTCCTTGTCGAGTTCACGAAAATAGCGGCTGCGAAACTCCTGCCATTTCTCTGGCTCGTGGTTGAACCATTTGCGCAGTTCCGTGCTCGGCGCGAGGGCCTTGAGCCACAAATCGAGATGGGCGTCATCCTTTTTGACACCTCTGGGCCAGATCCCGTCGACAAGTACGCGCGCGCCATCGCTTGTCGCCGCATCCTCATAGATGCGCCGCACTTTCAGACTGTGGCTTTTCTTTCCTCTGGACATCGTCAACCCGTTGTATTCCGCAAAGTCATCGCCGTAGCACACCGGGCTTGCGGATCGACCGCGGGCCCTCGATTCAGCCCGGGGGCCGCTACGCTCCTTGACCATCGCACGTTCCCGGCGCCATGACGCCTGTTGCTGGTTTCGCTATATGTTATAGCCGAGGAAGTCCGCAGACGCCAATTACCGGCGCCGCAAGGCCAGCAGCGGCAGGCCCGCGAGCAGCACCAGCAAGCCCGCGATGGCGCCCGGGCCGGCGTAGAGCAGGCTCGACCAGAACAAACCCAGACAGGTCGCGGCAAATACCAGTACCGGAAACGGGTAGAAAGGCACCCGGAACGGCCGCAAGGCGTGCGGTTCCTTGCGGCGCATGACTACGACCGAGCCTGCGGTAAAGAACATGAACAGCCAGAATACCGGTGCGGTATAGGCGACCATGGCGGCAAGGCCGTTCTCGCTGAGCGCACCGAGCAGCACCAGGCCAAGCGTGATGATCCCTTGCAGCGCCAGTGCGCGCAGCGGCGTGTTGCCGGCGCTGCTCCAGGTGCCCAGGGCGCGCAGACGTGGCACATCCCGGCCGAGCGCGTAATACACCCGCGCACCCGTGAGGATGGTGGCGTTCATGGTGCTCAGCGCCGCCAGGCAAATCATCAGGCTCAGCAGTACCGCCGCCATGGGGCCGGCGACCGTGCGCATCAGGTCGGCACCCACCGCCTGCGACTGGCGCAAGCCTTCCAGGCCGAAGATCTGCAGATAGGACAGATTCACCAGCAGGTAGATGGCCGTCACCAGCGCCGCGCCGATCAACAACACCCTGGGCATCATGCGCCCCGGATTGCGCAGCTCGCCCGACAAATACACCGCCTCGTTCCAGCCGCCATAGGTGAGCAATACGAACACCATGCCCATGCCCAGCACACCGGCCCAGTTGCCTCCCGCCACCGGCGTTTCTCCCGCTTGCGGTGGCACCTCTGCGCTGACGCCCAACCCCGCGACGATGGCACAGCCGATCGCCAGAACCGTGAGCCAGGTGAAAAACATCTGCAACCGTTTCGATTCGCGGGTACTGGCCATGTTGAGCAACGTCAGCAAAACCACGGCAAGCGCGGCGTGAATGGCGGCCCCCTGCCCACCGAGCGGCAACAGCTGTTGGGCATATTCCCCGTAAATGAACGCCACTGCGGCAATGGCGCCGGTCTGGATCACGGTGCCGCGCGCCCAGGCGAACATCAGGCTCAGGCGTGCACCCCAGGCGCGGCGCAGGAAGTGATATTCGCCACCGGCGTGGGGATAGGCGGCTCCCAACTCCGCATAGCACAGCGCGCCGATCAGCATGATCAGGCCGCCCGCCAGCCACAGCCCCATATAGGTCGTCGTGCTGCCGGCGTGCTGGGCGACCAGCGGTGGAAAACCGAAGATGCCGATCCCCACCACCACGCCGACCAGCACGGCCACGCCGTCGCTGACGTTGAGCGCCCCCTTGGGCAGGGCCAGCGCTTCGCTGCGACCGCCGTCAGCGCACACGTTTGGCCTGCCAGTTGGATTCGCCCTTGGCGTCCGGCAACGGGACGATACTGTCGCCCTGGACTTTGCCGACGTAGCGCTTGCCATCCAGCTCGAAGCGTATCTCAGTGCCCCTGAGGCGCGCATCGGCCAGCTCCACCGCCTGGTCCTCGACGTAGGCGGTACCGTCGATGCGCTGGTAGCGTTGTGTCAGCGAAAGATCGACGGTACCGCCATCCGCGGTGCTGAGCTGCCAGCGTCCCTCGACCTGTGCCGGCACGATCCACAGATAGATGTTTGCCGTCTCGATCGTATCGAAGCCGTCCGCCTCCCAGTCGCCCATGTTGAAGGCGTGGGACACGACCCGGGTTCCCGGTGCCATGCGTTCAAGGATGACGGGACGCAAGCGCAGGTTGATGCCGGGCAGCAGATACATGGTGAGCACCGTGGCCTCGCTGAAGTCCTTGAGGAAGATGTCGCCATATTCGAATTTTGCGCGCTCCTCGACCCCTTCCGCGCGTGCGTTGGCGCGCGCCTCGCGAATTCTCTCGGGATCGAGATCGATGCCCCGCGCCGACTGCACATTCCAGTCGCGCACCGCGGAGATGACGATGCGGCCGTCCCCTGATCCCAGATCGACGACGCGGTCGTCCTTGTTGGCACCAGCCATCTCCAGCATGCGATCGACCACGCTCTGGGGCGTGGGAACATAGGGAACGTCCAGTGCCTGAGCCGCACCGTGAATGAACATGGCCTGAACGACCAGAAGCAGTCCCGGCACAAGCCGGGATACCCTGCGAGGGCGCACTGACATCATTTTCTCCTTCTCTTATGGGCTTTGAGCTGTTCAGAGGATCTGACGCACGACGTCGGACTGATGTTTACCAGCTGGTGCCGATCCGAAATGCCTATCTACGAACCTTATTTATCTGGCGAGTTCCCTGTGCTTTGCCGGGATTCGCAGGAAAAGTGATGATGCAGGCGGTGCCAGGGCTGCGGCCAGCAAAACACCAACCACCCTGCGGCTTGATACGGAACTGTAGGAGCGGCCTTGGCCGCGAACATCCATCAACACGGAGATTTCGCGGCCAAGGCCGCTCCTACACAAGGCCCATGCTCCGCGTGGGAACCAGGAAACGGTATGTCGAAGGCATAAAAAAACAGGACCGAAGCCCTGTTTTTTTATTGCACGGAATTGCGCTTATTCGCCCGCTTCCGGAGTCTCGGCCACGGCCTCGACCTGGGGCTGGCCTGCGCCGTTGTCACCCTCTTCCGCCTGCGCTTCCTTGATGGAAAGCTTGATGCGGCCGCGGTTGTCCACGTCCAGTACCTTGACGCGCACGCTCTGGCCTTCCTTCAGATAGTCGGATACCGCGTTGACGCGCTCTTCGGCAATCTGGGAAATATGCACCAAGCCATCGAGGCCGGGCAGGAAGGTAACGAAAGCACCAAAGTCCACGACGCGCGCCACGACACCGTCGTAGATCTCGCCGATCTCCGGCTCCGCGGTGATCTGCTCGATGCGGGTGATGGCAGCTTGCAGGCCCTGGGCATCATCGCTGTAGATGCGAATGCTGCCGTCGTCCTCGATGTCGATGGTGGCGCCGGTTTCTTCGGTGAGCGCGCGGATGGTGGCGCCGCCCTTGCCGATCACATCGCGAATCTTGTCCGGATGAATCTTGAGGGTGTGGTAGCGCGGTGCACTTTCGGAGACTTCGGAACGGGCGACGGAAATCACCTTGTTCATTTCGCCGAGAATGTGCAGGCGCGCCTGCTGGGCCTGCGCCAGGGCGATCTCCATGATTTCCTCGGTGATACCCTCGATCTTGATGTCCATCTGCAGTGCGGTCACGCCCTTGGCGGTACCGGCCACTTTGAAGTCCATGTCGCCGAGGTGGTCTTCATCGCCGAGAATGTCGGTCAGAACCGCGTAGCCATCAGCTTCCTTCACCAGACCCATGGCGATGCCGGCAACCGGCGCCTTGAGAGGGACACCCGCGTCCATCAGCGCCAGGCTCGTGCCACAGACACTGGCCATGGAGCTGGAGCCGTTGGATTCGGTGATCTCGGACACCACGCGGACCGCGTAGGGGAACTCGCCCTCGTTGGGCAACACAGCGGCCACACCGCGGCGCGCCAGGCGGCCGTGTCCCACTTCGCGGCGGCCCGTAAAGCCAACCCGGCCACACTCGCCCACGGAGTAGGGAGGGAAGTTGTAGTGGAGCATGAAGCGGTCCTTGCGCTCCCCTTCCAGGGCGTCGATGGTCTGTGCATCGCGCAGCGAGCCAAGCGTGGCGGCGACCACCGCCTGGGTTTCACCGCGGGTGAACAGCGCCGTACCGTGTACCTTGGGCAGAATGCCGACCTGGATGCTGATCGGGCGCACGGTCTTGCTGTCGCGACCATCGATACGGGGTTCGCCGCGAATGATGCGACCACGCACGATTTGCTTTTCGAGGCTCTTGAAGGCATCGGAAACCTTCTCCGCACTGACACCCTGTTCCGGGTTGGCCAGCGCCTCCACGGCCTCGGCGCGCAAGGCGTTGACCTGGGCGACACGCTCCTGTTTGTTGATGGTGCGATAGGCTTCGTCGAGGCGGTCGCCCACGCGCGCTCTGAGAGCGTCGGCAAACACCTGGTCTTCGGCCGGGGGCTGCCAGTCCCAACGGGGCTTGCCCACTTCGCGCACCAGATCGTCGATCACCTGGATGACCGCCTGCATTTCCTGGTGGGCGTACAGCACTGCGCCGAGCATCAGATCCTCGGGCAACTCGCTGGCCTCGGACTCCACCATCAGCACCGCATCGCGGGTACCGGCAACCACCATGTCCAGCAGGGACGTTTTGAGATCGGAGTAGTTGGGGTTGAGCAGGTAGCCCTGCTCCTGGGTATAACCGACGCGAGCACCGCCCACGGGGCCATTGAACGGAATGCCGGAAATCGCCAGCGCCGCGGAGGTGCCGATGATGGCAGCGATGTCCGGATCGATGTCCTTGTCCGCCGACAGCACGGTACAGATCACCTGCACCTCATTCTTGAAGCCGTCGGGAAACAGGGGGCGAATAGGGCGGTCGATGAGACGGGAAGTCAGGGTTTCCTTTTCGCTGGGGCGGCCTTCGCGCTTGAAGAAACCACCGGGGATCTTGCCGGCGGCATAGGATTTTTCCTGATAGTTCACGGTCAGCGGAAAAAAGTCCTGCCCCTCTTTGGCTTCCTTGGCGCCAACCACGGTACAGAGCACCGCGGTGTCGCCCATGCTGCACAGCACAGCGCCCGTGGCCTGCCGGGCAATGCGCCCGGTTTCCAGGGTCACCCTGTGCTTGCCATACTGGAATGACTTGATGATCGGGTTCACGATTGATTACCTTTCTTAAACAACGACGGCTCCCTTGGAGCCGTCTGAATGGATTAACGACGCAGGCCGAGTTTCTTGATCAATTCAGCATAGCGTGCGGTATCTTTGCTCTTGAGATAGTCCAGCAGCTTGCGGCGCTGGTTGACCATACGGATCAGGCCGCGGCGTGAGTGGTGGTCTTTCTTGTGACCTTCGAAGTGGCCCTGGAGCTTGTTGATGTTGGCGGTCAGCAGCGCCACCTGAACTTCGGGGGAACCGGTATCGCCTTCCGCACGGCCGAATTCGGCCTTGATGTTCGCTTTCTCAGCGGCAGTAAGTGCCATGTTGCTTTCTCCAATATGCAATGATGAATACAGGTCTGCCCGCGCATATGTACAGACAGCCTAGCAGGGACCCGACATGGGTCAACTTCCGGGAAGCGCCGCGGGGAGATTGGGCGCTTCGTAAAGACGGTGTTACCAGCGTGTGCGCTACTGCGCGACGGTGAGCCTGCGCGGGGCGAGCCTGCCGTCTTCGAGTACCTGACCGACGCCGATAAAGTCGCCATTGTAGCCAAAGATGCGCACTATGTCGCCTTCGCGTGCCTCGCGGTAGACCTGGGGCGCCACCACCGGCTGACCGTTGCGGAAATACCAGGCCGTGTTGTCGGTAAGCTCCACCGCGCGCAGGTGAGCGGCGGCGCTGTCCACCGGCTGCAGCAGGTAATCCAGGTCCTCGCCGCGACAGGTTTCACGCAGTTTTTCCAGCTGTGCAATGGACACCGCATCCTTTTCGGTGAAGGTGCCCACGGCGGTACGGTGCAGGCGCGTGACATGGGCGCCGCACCCCAGCGCTGCGCCGAGATCTTCCGCCAAGGTGCGCACATAGGTGCCCTTGCTGCAGCGGATCTCGACATCGGCCTCGGCG
The DNA here is from genome assembly GCA_964469165.1 of uncultured Porticoccaceae bacterium. GTDB lineage: Bacteria > Pseudomonadota > Gammaproteobacteria > Pseudomonadales > Porticoccaceae > CAYXXZ01. Next base: position 27,640 of record CAYXXZ010000015.1, on the reverse strand, counting down.
CGCGCACCGGGACGAAATGCCAGCAGCCGGTAACTGTAGATGGTGACCGGACGCGCTTCGCGCTCCACTTCGATACCTTCACGCGCCAGCTTGTAAAGAGGCTGGCCATCCTTCTTCAGGGCCGAATACATGGAGGGCACCTGGAGGATATCGCCGCGAAAGGCATCGATGGCGGTGGCAACGGCATCTTCCGTGAGATGGCTGGCATCGGTTTCGCTGGTAATCTCGCCATCGGCATCACCGGTTTTGGTGGTGACACCGAACATGAAGGTACTGAGATAGCTTTTGTCCGCATCCAGCAGGAACTGCGTGAACTTGGTCGCCTCGCCAAAACATACCGGCAGCACGCCGGTCGCCATGGGATCGAGGCTGCCCGTATGGCCCGCCTTGGCGGCGTAGAAAAGATATTTGGCGCGCTGCAGGGCATCGTTGGAGGTGATGCCCTGAGGTTTGTCCAGAACGAGAATGCCGTTGACCGGACGGCCCCGGGGTTTGCGTCTTGCCAATTACTCGTCCTCGTCCGTGTGCCTTTCACGATCCTCGGCAATGGCGCGATCGATCAGCGCCGACAGGCGCTGGCCGTGTTCACTGCTGGCATCGTAGTAAAAGCGCAAGCGCGGCACCGTGCGCAGGCGGATGACCTTCGCCAGCTGGCTGCGCAGAAAACCCGCGGCGTGGTTGAGCGCCTCGATGGCCTCGCGTGTTTCGTCCTCGCTCTTGCCGGCCACGAAGTTGACGTGCACCTTGGCTACCGACATGTCGCGGCTCACGTCCACCGCGGTGATGTTCAGAAAACTCACCCGCGGATCGCGCATTTCGTCGCGGATCAGCTCCACCAGCTCACGCTGGACGGCATCCGCGACGCGTTCCGCCCTGCTGTATTCTTTCGCCATGATTGACTCGAAATCCCGGGCGCGTATCAGAGCTTACGCGCCACTTCCTGTACGTCGTACACTTCGATCTGGTCGCCGGGGCGAATGTCGTTGTAGTCCTTCACGCCGATGCCGCACTCGGTGCCACTGCGCACTTCACTGACATCGTCCTTGAAGCGGCGCAGCGACTCGAGACGGCCCTGGAAGATCACCACGTTGTCGCGCAGCACCCGGATCGGCTTGTTCTTGTGGACGGAACCTTCCGTCACAAGACAACCCGCCACCTGACCGAACTTGGGCGAGCGGAACACATCCTTGACCTCGGCGATGCCGACGATCTCCTCGCGGATTTCCGGTGCCAGCATGCCCGACAGGGCCTGCTTCACGTCATCGAGAAGCTGGTAGATGATGCTGTAGTAGCGAATTTCCACGGCCTCGTTTTCCGCCAGTTTGCGGGCGGAAACATCGGCGCGCACGTTGAAGCCGATCACCACCGCGCCGGACGTCAGCGCCAGGTTGATGTCGGATTCGTTGAGACCGCCGACACCGGATGACACCACGGACACCGCAACCTCGTCGTTCTGCAATTCCGCAAAGGACGCCAGAATCGCTTCGAGGGTGCCGCGCACGTCGGCCTTGACCACCACCGGCAGCACCTTTTTCTCGGTGCCTTCGCCGAACGAGGCGAACATGTTTTCCAGATTGGCGGCCTGCAAGCGCGCCATGCGCGCCTCGCGGGTCTTCTGGTGGCGCATGCCAGCCACTTCCCGCGCCTTGCGCTCATCGGCCACCACCAGGAACTCGTCGCCGGCATCGGGGGGCGTATCGAGACCGATGATCTCCACCGGTATGGAAGGCCCTGCCTCAGTAACCGGCTTGCCGTTTTCATCGTTCATCATGCGGACGCGACCGACGCTCTCGCCAGCCAGAACCAGATCGCCCTTGCGCAGGGTGCCTTCCTGGATCAACGCCGTAGCAACCACGCCGCGGCCCTTCTCGAGGCGCGCCTCGACGATGACACCCTGAGCGGGTACATCGCTGGGAGCGGTGAGTTCGAGAACTTCCGCCTGCAGCAATACGGCATCCAGCAGGTCGTCGATGCCGTCACCGGTGTGAGCGGACACCTTCACGAACTGGGTATCGCCGCCCCACTCTTCCGGAATCACGTCCTTGGTGGCGAGTTCGTTAGTGACCCGATCCGGGTCCGCTGCTTCCTTGTCCATCTTGTTGATGGCGACCACGATGGGGACACCCGCCGCCTTGGCGTGCTGAATGGCCTCTTCGGTTTGCGGCATCACGCCGTCATCGGCAGCCACCACCAGAATCACCACGTCGGTGGCCTTGGCGCCGCGCGCGCGCATCGCCGTAAAGGCGGCGTGGCCCGGGGTGTCCAGGAAAGTGATCGTGCCCTTGGGCGTATCCACGTGATAGGCGCCGATGTGCTGGGTGATACCGCCCGCCTCGCCGGAGGCGACACGGGTTTTGCGGATGTAGTCCAGCAGCGAGGTCTTACCGTGGTCGACGTGGCCCATCACGGTGACGACCGGCGCACGCGGCTCCTGGCTGCCCTCGGTCAAGCGGGCGATTTCGCGGATCAGCTGTTCTTCAACGGAGTCGGCCGTCACGGTCACCGGGCGGTGGCCCAGCTCTTCCGCCACCAGCACAGCGGTGTCCTGATCGATCTGCTGGTTGATGGTGGCCATGGTGCCCAGTTTCATCAACTCCTTGATCACCACCGCGGCCTTGACCGACATCTTCTGCGCCAGGTCGCTGACCGTAATGGTTTCGGGAATCTCCACGTCGTACGTGATCTTGTCAGTTGGGCGCTTGAAGGTGTGCTTGTTTTCGATGCGCACCACCGGCGTCGCGGATTTCAGGCGCGGCTTCTTGGTGCCATCCTCGACGGCGTCGGCCAACAGATCCTCGGGACGCTGTTTGCGACCCTTGGTGGTCTTGGCTTTCTTCTTGGGCTTGGTTTCGTCCTCGTCACCATCCTCGCGAACCTTCTTCTTGGAAAGGCGGTGAGCGGCTTCTTCCGCCGTTTCTTCCTTTTCACGGGCCGGAGCGGGCTTGTGCGCGGGACTTTCGGCAGCCTTCTTGGCCTCGGCCTGCTTCTCGCGCTCCCTTCTCTCTTCTTCCTCGCGCTGCGCCTCTTCCTCGGCCTGGCGGCGAGCAATGGCCGCGAGGCGCTTGGCTTCGATATCGTCTACCAGGTTCGAGCGCACGAAGGGGCGGTGCAGGGTGCGCTCCTGGGCCGGCGCATCCTCAGCGGTGTCGGCTGCTGCCGCACTTTCTTCCTCGGCAACGGGCTCCTCGTCGACAGCGGGCTCTTCTTCCGCGACCACGTCCTCGACCACCTCTTCAACAACAGGCTCTTCGACCGGCACCGGCTCCGCGGGGATTTCCTCGGGAATATCCGCCTCCAGCACTTCTTCCTCGGGAGCGGGAACATCGGCGGCGCTCTGATCATCCAGCTCGCTGCGCTTGATGTAGGTGCGCTTCTTGCGCACTTCGACGTTGACGGTCTTCTTGCCCCCTGTTTTCAGGGTGCTGACCGTCTTGCGGCGCAGAGTGATTTTCCTGGGCTCACCGGTTTTTTCACCGTGGAGGCTTTTCAGGTAGGTCAGCAACTGCTGCTTTTCCTCATCCGTAACCGTTTCATTCGGTGCGGTATGCTTCAGGCCGGCCTCCGACATCTGCTTCAAAAGACGTTCGACGGACGCCCCGACCACCTCAGCGAGTTGACTTACGGTAACTTGAGCCATGCACATTCCTCTACATTTCTTTAGGAGAAGTTCCAGACCTGCGGCGGTGCCGCACGGCGGCTGTCACTCCTCGGCAAACCAGGGCGCGCGCGCTGTCATGATCAACTGCGCAGCACGCTCGGCGTCGACGTCCTCGATGTCGAGAATATCGTCGACAGATTGCTCGGCAAGATCTTCCATGGTGCGGATGCCCCGTGCCGCCAGCTTGTAGGCGAGGGCCATGTCCATACCATCCATGTTGAGCAGGTCGCGAGCCGGCTCGGCACTGGTGAGCTCTTCTTCCGATGCCAGAGCCATGGTGAGCAGCGCATCCTTGGCGCGGGCGCGCAGCTCTTCCGCAATTTCTTCATCGAGCTCCTCGATGGACAGCATCTCTTCGAGGGGCACGTAGGCCACTTCCTCGACGGAGCTGAAGCCTTCTTCCACCAGCAGTGTCGCGAGATCTTCGTCGATGTCCAGGTACTTGATGAACCTGTCCACCACGGAGCCGGCCTCGGCATCGTGCTTGGCTTCTGCTTCTTCAAGGCTCATGACGTTGATCTTCCAGCCCGTCAGTTCCACCGCAAGGCGCACGTTCTGGCCACTCTTGCCAATGGCCTGGGCGAGATTCTCGGCGGCTACCGCCACATCCATGGAGTGAGCGTCCTCGTCCACGACGATGGACTCCACCTCCGCAGGCGCCATGGCGTTGATCACCAGCTGCGCGGGGTTGTCGTCCCACAGCACGATGTCGATGCGCTCGCCGTCCAGCTCATTGGAAACCGCCTGAACGCGCGCACCGCGCATGCCGACACAGGCGCCCACCGGGTCGATGCGGCCATCGTTGGTCTTGACCGCGATCTTGGCGCGAGAGCCGGGATCGCGCGCCGCACCGCGAATCTCGATGACTTCTTCGGCGATTTCCGGAACCTCGATGGTGAACAGTTTCACCAGCATTTCGTTGCAGGCGCGGCTCAGCAGCAATTGCGGCCCGCGGTTTTCCGTGCGGATTTCCTTGAGCACGGTGCGTACCCGGTCATTGACGCGGAATACTTCGCGGCCCACCAGCTCCTCGCGCGGCAGCAGCCCTTCGGCGTTGTTGCCGAGATCCACGATAATGTGTTCGCGGGTCACTTTCTTGACAGTGCCGCTCACCAGTTCGCCCACCTGGCTGCGGTATTGATCGGCAACCATGGCGCGCTCGGCGTCGCGTACCTTCTGCACGATGACCTGCTTGGCGGTCTGCGCCGCGATGCGGCCAAAGCCGATGTTTTCCACCTGCTCTTCGTAGATGTCCCCAACCTTGAGGCCCGGATTCTTCTCCGCGGCTTCCTCGGTGGTCAGTTCGGTACCCAGCTCGGCGAGAACGTCGTCCGCGACGACGGTCCACCAGCGGAAGCTTTCGTAGTCGCCGGTTTTGCGGTCGATGACGACACGGATGTTGGCATCCTCGTCGTAGCGCTTCTTGGTCGCGGTCGCCAGCGCCTGCTCGATGGCTTCAAAAATGATTTCCTCGGAAACGCCTTTCTCGTTGGAAACGGCTTCCGCAACCATCAGGATTTCTTTGTTCATAGATCAGCCTCTTGTGTTTCCGGACCGAACCGGGGAACTACATTTGCCTTATCAATAACGTCAATGGGAAAAAGATATTCCTCACCTTCGCATTGGACGACGACATCATCGCCTTCGACGCCGACCAAAAGGCCTTTGTAGCGCCGGCGCCCTTCATAGGGCACCCGTAAACGGATGGTGACGGTTTCACCGCGATAACGGCTGAAGTGATCCAAAGTATAGAGGGGCCGATCCATACCTGGGGAAGAAACTTCGAGGGTGTATTCCGTGCTGATGGGATCTTCCACATCGAGAATGCTGCTTACCTGGCGGCTCACGCGCTCGCAGTCCTCGAGCAGTACGCCATCTTCCTTGTCGATGTAGATGCGCAACGTGCTGTGGCGCGCCGACGCCGTGAACTCGATACCCCAGAGCTCACAACCCATCGCTGTCACTACAGGCGCCAGGAGTTGCGCCAGTTTTTCCTGTGTAGCACCCGCCTTCACGCAGTAGACACCATCAAAAATGAAAAAAGGGCCGAAGGCCCATCTACAACTGGTGAGAATTCACCACCTAACAAAAAGCCCCATTGGATGGGGCTTTTTACGCAGCGCACCAAAATGCGCAATTGATCGCTGAACTGGCTCAAGACCACCGGACATTCTCAGCTCCGGGCCCGACACTCCGGGCATTCATCAAAGTCCCCATCCGGGTGGGTATCGTTGAACAGCACTTTCCGTTCGTCGATACTCTTCAGGTTTTACCAAATCGCCAGTGAAAGTGGGTTTTATCCTGCGGCCATCGTCGACCATGAAAACCGCACCCGGCTGCACCGGACACCTATTACCAGCAATTCCCACAATGTGGTAGCGGGGGCAGGATTTGAACCTACGACCTTCGGGTTATGAGCCCGACGAGCTACCAGGCTGCTCCACCCCGCATCAAAGCGATTTTTGATTTGACCCTTTAAAACACGAGAAAAATCAAAACCTGGTTCCTCTGCAACAACGGCCTTGGTAGGGTGCGCTGCTGCAAGGGTGGTGAATTATAGGAAGGGCATTCACGATGGTCAAGGGCTTTATCTGCAACATGCAAAATTCCCTGCCATTATCGACGGCGCCGGGTCGAATTGCACGGCGCTGGCATTCATCCCGCTGAGTTTCACGTTTCAAGATGTGAACAAACTCCAGGCTCCACGTTGAATTCTGGCAGAACTCCGCTCTTCCAGTGCTCCCACTTAAAGCTTATAGCTTACAGCTCGCCCTACCGCGCCCTACCGAAAGCTTCGAGCCGAGTTCTGCCAAACCACGGTTTTTTTCTATCGCTTGCTTACCGCTTATGGCGAAATCCGTCCCGTGATACTGTAGTCGCAATTCGGACAACCCCGCGATCGATCGGATAGACCATGTCACAGCTACTTTCTCGCATCGAAGCCATTGCAGGTACCGCCAACGTGCTGCGGGGGGATGCCCTGCGGCGGCGCAACAATGGCTTCTGGGACCCTTCGAGCCCACAGGCACAGGCACTGGTCCTGCCGCACAGCAGCGCGCAGCTCAGCGCTATCATGGCCCTGTGCCACGCCGCGCGGCAGCCGGTCATCGTCCACGGCGGCCTGACCGGCCTCACCGGGGCACACACCACGACAGAACAAGACATTGCCGTTTCCCTGGAACGCATGAACGCGGTCATCGCCTTCGATGGCGACGGCAAAACCCTGACCGCCGAGGCCGGCTGCACCTTGCAATTCATACAGGAATACGCCGCGCAGCGGGACATGCTGTTCGCCCTGGATATCGGCGCGCGCGGCTCCTGCACCATCGGCGGCAACATCGCCACCAATGCCGGCGGCATGGAAGTGATCCGTTACGGCATGATGCGCGAGCAGGTGCTCGGACTGGAGGTGGTGCTGGCGGACGGCACCTGCCTGTCCTCTCTCAACCAGATGCAGAAAAACAACGCCGGTTTCGACCTGAAACAGCTTTTCATCGGCAGCGAAGGCACCCTGGGCATCGTCACCAAGGCCGTGTTGCGCCTGCATCCAGCGCCCGCGAGCAGCGACAGCACACTGCTCGCCTGTCGTACCTTTTCTCACACCATCGCGCTGCTCAACAGTGCCCGCGCCGCACTTGGCGCAACTCTCACCCGTTTCGAGTTGATGGATGGCGGCTATTTCCGCACCCAGACCGCGCCCGGCAAGCACACAGCGCCCATGAGCCGCGCCCACGACTGGTATGTGCTGATGGAAACCAACGGCAGCGACCCGGATGTCGACAGGGAGCGCCTCGAAAGCTGGCTCGGCACCCTTGTGGAGGAGGCCATCTGTGAGGATGCCGTGATCGCATCAAACATCCGCCAGCGTCAGAACCTGTGGCTGATACGAGAAGCGTTCGATGCGGTGATCAGCGAGGTGCCCTGCTTTCTCTACGACGTCAGTCTCCCCATTGGCGCCATGGAGGCCTACATCGAGCAGTTGCGCCAAGAGATGGTCAGCCTGTGGCCGCGCTGCCTTTTCTACAGCATGGGACACATGGGCGACGGCAACCTGCATTTCTTCGTGTCACCTCGCCAGGCGGATGATCCCAAGATCATGAAGGACAAGGCCGACCACCTCATTTATCCGCCCCTGCAAGTCCTGGGCGGCTCCGTATCCGCCGAGCACGGCATCGGCATCGACAAGAAGCCCTGGCTTGCCACCAGTCGCAGCGACGCGGAAATCGACGTGATGAGGAAACTCAAGGCCTTGCTCGACCCCCACAATATCCTCAACCCGGGCCGGGTGGTGGATATATGAAAGCTTGGTCAATTCACCACGCTATCTGCGGAAAACGCCGGAACCAAGGGTGATTCCGCCGACTTGGAGCTTGCTTACAATCTTTTGCTGTCTCTGAGCTGCACGTTTCAAGTTGCACGTTTCATGCAGGTGCCTTGTGGGGGCCTGCCCTGCAGGCAGGCTCCTACCGAGGCGTGTCCCGGGATAGTGCACTGGCCGCGTGGTTGCCTCGACGTTTACGTGAAACCCCGGCAAACAATGCTGGATCAAGAGATTATGAGCAGGCTCTTATGGCACCACAGCGATGATTTCCACCTGGATTTCGACCGTGCGCGAGACATGCTGGCCGTTCGGGTCTGACTCCATGCCCATCGCCACATCGGCGCGGTCGATGGCGAGGGTGCCGGAAATGCTCAGGCTGTCACCGTTGATGCGGAGCGTCAGCGGAGCCAGCTCCAGCGAATTTCCCTTGATGGTGAGAATCCCGCTCAGCGCATAACTGCCATCGCCGCGCGCCTCGATGGCGGTGCTGCGATAGGTGGCGTGGGGGTGACGGGCGACATCGAACCATTCGGCCTGAGGCAGGGAGCGGTCGTGCATCGGTATGCCATCCGCGGCGGAAGCCGTCGCCACCGCCGCGGCGATAAAGGATCGGCTCGGCGCCCGGGTATCGATATGGATCGCGGCTTGCCACTCGTCGAAGCGCCCCGTGAAGGGCCGGCCCGCGTGTACACCGGCGAACTGGATATGGCTCTCCGCGCCGTCCACCCGCCAGGCGGGCAACGCGGTACCGCTTGTTGCAACCAGTTCCTGCAGTTGACCTGTGGTAGTTCCCGGCGCGGCAACCTCGGGCTGCACCAGCCGGGCCGTGACGGCATAACCGATCAAGATCACGGAAATCAGCAGAACAAGAAAAGCCGCAACATAATTGTGGCGCTGTGGTCGCCGCTCCTCTGATGCGGCAACCGCCTGCTCCGCCGCCAGCCAGGGCAGCATGCGCGCCAGCACCCCGTCGCGGTCGATGAAATGGTGCTTGAGAGCGGCCGCCACATGCAACACCAACAGAATGATCAGTGCCAGCGCCATGGCGCCGTGCACACTGAACGCCGTTGCCGCCGCCTGTGCCCGCAGCGCTCTGTCGGCGTCATTGAGACCAAACAGGTGCGGCACTTCGAACAGGCCGAACCACAGGGTGGGAATGGTGAACGGCCCATCGCCGCGCCACTGGGCCGACACGTAGAGCCAGCCGCTCAACGGCAGACCAATCATCAGCACGTAGAACAGCCAGTGAGTCGCCGATGCGAGAAATTTTTCCCACTGCTTCATGCCAGCCGGATAAAGCGGCTGCGGGTGCAACAAACGCCACGCCAGCCGCAGCAGGCTGAGCACGAGCACCGCGAGCCCCAGGGATTTGTGAATTTGAAAGACGCTGACGGCACGGGCCTGGGCGGTGGGCGAGTCGATCGCCCAGCTCATCCACAGGCCCAGCCCGAGATTGGCAAGCAGCCCAGCCGCGATCAGCCAGTGCAGCGCGATCGCAACCCGGTTGTAGCGCTGCGCCACGTCACACCCTGTTCACAGGCGCTACCGCTATCGATCAGCTTTCGCTGTCCTGCTCCGCTGCGGCGTCCTGCTGCTCCTGAAGAAATTCGCCTTCGAAATGCAGCGTTACGGTGTCGCTCACCAGTGCCGGCTCGAGCAGGTGCGTCAGGCCGAAGTCGGAGCGATCGAAAGCGCCCGTCGCGGAAAAGCCGATCAGGCCGACACCGAGCATCGGGTGTGCCTGCGCCGATCCGACGACGCTGACTTCCAGCGTGACCGGCTGAGTCTCGCCGCGCAGTTCCAGGTCCCCGGTAACGTGCAGCGTTCCTTCGTCAGTGGGCTCGACACTGGTCGATGTGAAGGCGATGCTGGGATATTCATCCGCATTCAGGAAATCGCCACCCTTGGCCAGATTCTGATCCCAGGTGTCGAAAGGGGAGTCCGGATGAGTGCCCTTGTAGTCGCCCGGAAAATCCGTGCGGATGGAGGCCGGATCGATGGTCATGTTCACGGACGATGCCTGCAGATCGTCGGGATTCAGCTCGACCGTGACGTCGAAATCGGTAAAGCGCATGACATAGTTGGATACACCGAGATGCTTGACGCTGAAGTGCAAACTGGCGTGGTTCGGATCCACCTTGTAAGTGCCTGCGGGCGCGTCGATCTGGATTTCCACAGGTTCCGCCATTACCGCCTGATTGATGGTCTCCTCGACCACTTCCGGTGCAGGATCCTGCGTTTCCGGGCGCACGGTTTCCGGTGCGGGCGATTCGGAACAGGCCACGAGAGCGAATGCGGCAGTGGCCAATATCAGATGTCTTTTCATTCCTTCTTTCCTCGTCTGATGATGATTGAACACGGCTGAACTACAGAAAGCGCCTTATCTGGGATTTATCGACACTAACACAGTCTTGCTACGGATGATGCCCCGCCGTTGTTATTTCGTCTCGACAGACGTCCCAGCTCCGCTTCATTCGAGCACCTCGCAGGACAATAGCAACATCGCGCCATAAACTGTAGCCCATATTGCCGCGATCGGCGCAAAAGCCTGATCCATCGGTCGCCGGCCACTATCGCGAGGGAACCTGTCAGGAGCCCGGCTTCACCCAGGACGGCAGCGGCCGCGACGTCTCTTCGCCATAGGCGGGATGGCGGCAATCGTCGAGAATGTCGAGGCGATCTTCACGCGGCGCCCAACCCAATTCCTCGCGCGCCCGCGGCGAGCGCTGGCGGCTGCAGGAGCAGAGCACGATGCCCGCCATGAATTTGTCCCAGATGTCGCACCCTTCCTCGATGGTGACGCTGCGCGCAGGAACGCCGAGATGGCGGGCGATGGTGTCGGCCATCACGCCATAGCTGACTTCGCCGGTGACTGCGTGGTAGAGCGCGCCTGAAACGCCCTTGTCGATTGCGAGACTGTAAAGCGCCGCCAGGTCGTCGACGTGTACGTTGGAATACACGTTCAGGCCGCGACCGATGTAACAGACCGCGCCCGTTGCACGGGCGGAATGATAGAAATCGGAGATGATCTTGCTGCCGCCATTGCCCCATACCAGCGGCGGACGCACCACCATGGCACGAACGCCGCGCTGGCCCGCGTCGCGCACCATGTTCTCGATATCGAGTCGCGGCGCGATCTGACGGCGCGGGGTGAAGGGCTCGTCCTCCGCATAATTATTCTCGATCCAATCACCATTGGTGGGGATCGACAGCAGGCTGGTGCCGCTGGTGAAAATGAAGGTTTTGCCCGTATCCGCCAGCGCGTCGAGCATCGCCCCCACCACGCGGCGCTCATCCTCCAGCATCAGTTGTGCGACCCAGACCACGGCATCGTGCGCCCTCACCACGTCCATCGTGGCTGCCAGATCATCGAGATCACCAATCGCCGCCGTGGCACCCAGCGCCGCGACCGCCCGCGCACTCGTCTCGCTGCGGGCAAAGGCAGTCACCTCGTGGCCGTCCGCCACCAGGCGCAAAACCGCATGTTTACCGATGTAACCACTGCCGCCATACACAATCACTTTCATTGCATTCTTATCCTTTCCGGTGGAATCGACATATTAGTATTCATGGTTACTGTATACAAGCAATTCATTTGTGGGCAAAGCCTGAGCTATAAGCCGTAAGCTTTAAGCACGAGCATTGCAAGAACGCAGTTCTGCCAGAGTCTAACTTAGAGCTTACAGCTTATAGCTGAACGACAAACCCTGATCCAATTTCCGACGACCGTATAAAGCTACCCCACAACATGTCGTGCGGCGATATAACCAAACACCATCGCGGGCCCGAGCGAGGCGCCCGCACCGGGGTAGGTGCGACCGCATACGGACGCCGTGGCAGTGCCGGTGGCATAGAGCCCCTCTATTGGCTGGCCCGACGTATCCAGTACCCTGGCATGTTCGTCGCACACCAGTCCGCCCCAGGTGCTGACATCGCCGGGATAGATGGCGACGGCATAGAATGGCGGTTTTTCGATTGCGCCCAGGTTGGGATTCGGTTTTACCCCTGGATCGCCATGGCAGTTGTCGAAGGCCTTTCCACCCCGCTTGTAATCGTCGTCGATGCCGGTGTCGCAAAACCGATTGAAGCGCTCGAGCGTACGCCGCAGCCCGCTTTCATCGATGCCACAGGCGCGCGCCAGTTCATCGATGCTGGCCGCCTTTTTCATGTAGCCGCTCTCCAGCCACGCTTTGGGTGTTCTGCCCAGCGTCATGCCCCACGGGTAGCGGTCGCGGTGGCGGCTCTCGATGATTGCCCAGGCGGGAATGCCTTTTCCGGTTTTGGTATGGCGCTCGTAAAGCTTCTGCCCCACCTCCATATAGGATGCCGCTTCGTTGACGAAGCGCTCGCCATGCTGGTCGACGACAATGCAGTGAGGCAGGCTGATGTCGAAATGGTGGCCCACGGGCGAACCGCTGCCGGCAGGCAGCCGACCACCCGGAAATTCACCCTGCGCCGACAGCGAGGATAGGCCCCACAAGCCCTCGTCCATACAGTCCACAGCGGCACCGAGAGACATGGCAGCGCGGATCATCTCGCCCGTGTCGGTTTCAGGCGCCGCACTGAACTGGCTGTAAACCGGCTTGCGTCCGTAGTGCTCGCGCATTTGCGGATTGCGGGCAAAACCGCCACTGTTGAGCAGCACGCCGCGCCGCGACAGGATGCGAATGGCCTTGCCCTCATGGCACGCCAGCACCCCCGTTACCTTGCCACCGTCTGTCAAAAAGCTTTCCACGGCCGTGTTTCGCCAGATCGGAATATCATTATCGAGCGCAATACGCAGCAACCGTCCCTGCAATGCCGCTCCCGCGCCGCGCACATCCCGGCCCGCCAATTTATGAAGGGCAACCCGCAAGGCAAAACGTGCCGCCAGAAAGCGTGCTCGCCAGGTGCGCTTGATCAGGCTCATGCCAAAAGCTTCATCCACATGAAAGCGCAGCGGCGCGCGCTCGATGGCCGCAAAATGCTGTTTCCATTCACCCAGCGCGTTGAGGTCGAAAAGCTCGGCCATGATGCTGCGGCTGGTTTGTTCCGCGCCCGGCAGATCACTGTGATAATCGGGCCAGAATTTCGGCCGCAGGAATTTCATGCCCTTGCTTTCCAGATAGCTGACCGCTTCCGGGCCGGCACGCAAAAAGGCATCGCGCCGCGGCGCACTCGCTGCTGGGCCCCGATGCCAGACCGCAGCATCCAGATATTGCCGTGCCCTTTCGCGGCTGTCGGCGACGCCGTCCCGCGCCATCAACGGATTGGCGGGAATCCACAGCACACCGCCCGACAGCGCCGACGTGCCACCCACCTTGTCACTCTTTTCCACGATGAGCGGCATCAGACCGCGGTCGCGCGCGATCAGCGCAGCAACTACCGCACCCACGCCACTGCCGACGATCAGCAAATCGACGCTTTCGCCGCGCTCCGTCCCAGTCACCACCGCACTACCCGGATGGTCATCCCCATGCCCCACTTCTCTTTATTTAGCAGCAGGCATACTAGTTCTCAGGGTTACTATATACAAGCAGACATATTTGCATTACGCAAAAACATAGCGTACGCTATGTTTACGTAGCACTCGATATGCAAACACTAACCATGAGGTGATCCACGATGACGGCGGCAGCGACTCCCGCTCACGTTCCTGCGGAACTGGTGCGCGACTTCGATTATTTCCATCCAGGTCCAGAGCTGGATATCTACAAGAGTTACAAAAGGGTTCAGGAAGGCCCCGAAATTTTCTTTTCGCCGCGCCATGGTGGCCACTGGGTGGTGACTCGCTACGACGATCTGGAGGCGATTTTTTCGAACCCGACGGATTTCTCCAATTACCACCAGACGGTGCCAAAAAATCCGATCGTGATTCCCCTGCTGGAGTCTGACGGCGACATTCACCGCGACTATCGCAAACTGTTGATGCCGTTCTTTTCGCCGACCAACATCAAGCGCCTCGAAGAGGTTTCCCGCAATCTCACCATCTCGCTGATCGAGGGTTTTTACGACAAGGGTGAATGCGATTTCGTCGCCGAGTTCACTCTCAAGATGCCCATCATGATCCTGATGAGCCTGCTCGATCTGCCCACGGAGGACACGCCCTACCTGATCAGGATCTCCGAGGACATCGTGCGCTCCGGCGACCCGGCCACACAGGAAGCGGCCTTCGGCAGAGTGTTCGAATATCTCGCCACCAAGATCATTCCCGCGCGCCGCGCCAATCCCGGCGAGGACATCTTCAGCGCCGCTCTGGCCGGCACCGTGGAGGGCGGGCGACCGCTCAGCGACGAGGAAGTCATGGGCCTCGGCGCCCTGCTGATCGCCGCAGGCCTCGACACCGTTGCCAGCATGCTCGGCTTCATCGCCATGTTTCTTGCCAACAATCCCGAGCAGCGCCGCCAGTTGGCGGAAAATCCAGACATGATCAACACCGGCCTGGAAGAGCTGATGCGCCGTTTTCACATCGCCAACGTGGCGCGCATGGTGACACGGGACCTGGAATTCCGCGGCGTGCAAATGAAAGCCGGCGACTGTGTGCTGCTGGCCACCACCTTCGCGGGGCTCGATGAAACGCGCTACACCGATCCAATGAAGGTGGATTTTTCCAGATCCGAAGGCAAGAGCCTGGTGTTCGGGCGCGGCCCACACACCTGCCTGGGCGTGAACCTGGCGCGCACCGAACTGCGGGTGTTTCTGCGCGAATGGCTCAAGCGGATTCCCGACTTCAGCCTCAAGGAAGGCACAACCCCGGTCATCGTTGCGGGCAAGGCCAACAGCGTGCGCTATCTGCCTCTGACGTGGCCCGTGGCACCATGAAGAAAAACGCCCGGACAAGCGCGCGCACAGAGACGCCCGCGACGGCCAAGGCCACGGTGCGCAGAAGGCACCGTGGCGTTACCACGGACATGGATATTCTCGACAGCGCCGAGCGCCTGTTCGCAAAATACGGCTACGACAGCGTCAGCACCAAGCAACTGGCCGCGGAAACCGGCGTCACCATCGGTGCGCTGTACCATCATTTTCCCAGCAAGGAGGCACTGTACAACGCCGTCACCGAGCGCGCCTTCGCCAAACATTCGATATTGCCGGACGATCTTTTTGCCGCCGACGACAGCAAGGAAAAAAAACTGTCGCGGCTGATTGCCTGGTTCATCGCCAATCTCGCCGCCGACGAAACCTTCGGCCAGTTATTGCAGCGAGAGTTGCTGGATGCCCGCGCCGTCAATGGCGACGGCCTGATCAGAAAATATTTCAGCAAGCCCACCACCCGGTTCAAGACGCTGCTCGGCGAATTGCTGCCCAACGCGAATCTCGATGCCGCCTTTGCCACGACGCTGGCACTGTGTATCGGTTTCGCCAACCTCAAGGGTGTCTACATCATGGCGCCGGGGGCCCGGCAACTGCTCGACAGTCCCGACAATATCGCCGATTACGCCACGCGCCTGCTGCTCGGCGGCTTGCACTGAGCGCGGCGCCATACCCGGTGGCACAATGAATCCGATTTACACATATACTGTACGCTTGTATACTAAATTCCCTTTGTTCTCACAATAACCATCACGAGGTACCGCCATGCTCATCCAGGCAGACAGAATCCTGGGCGTATTAGGCAAACATTTTGCGCAGCTGGCCGCATCCCTGCCGGACAGCGCCACCGACGGTTCTCCGGCGCAGGCGATCGGTTGCGTACTGCGCCTGCTCGCCGAACGCGAGGCTCAGGGTGCGCAGGGCATCAGAAAGCAGTTCGAGCAGCTGGCGCAGGTCATCGAAGATCTCGGCGATTGCGGCGTTGAACCGCAGCACCCGGACCTCGAAGGACTCCGTCACATAGTTCATCAGGTGGCGGACAGCGATACCCTCGCGGCGCTGGAAGAAGCCTGGCGCACCGCGCTCGCCGCACTGGAGGCGCTAATCGCGGATGCTCTGCAGGATCGCGCCTTGACGCAGAAAAACAAGGCACGTCTGCGCAGGATACTGGTCGACTTCGAAGTCGCGGACCTGCAGCAACAGCTCGGCAAGGAGAGCACCGGCAGCACCGACGACAGCAAGGACATCACGCCTGAAAAGCTGGCCGCCTATCTGCGCGACAGATTCTCCGAACCCGACCTCGAAGTGACGTCACTGAAACCCCTGTCAGGCGGCTTCGGTAAACAAACCATCGTTTTTTCCACGCGCGGCAAGGCCCTCGAGGGCGAGTTCGTGATGCGTCGCGACATCGGCAACAACGCGGCGCTCGACAACGACTGCCACCACGTGCACCAGGAATACGAAGTGATCAAGGCGGTGCATGAACACGGCTTTCTGTCGCCCGACGTACTCTGGCTGGACCGCCAACACGCGCTGCTGCCCGGCGGTGATTTCATTGTGATGCGGCGCTCGCCGGGCACCATGGCCGGCAACTTCTTCGGCAGTCAGACCGAGGTGCCGAAAGGTCTCGCCGCCGTGCTCGCCCGCCACACAGCGGCGCTGCACAACCTGCCGGCGCTGGAAACGCTGGGCGACCTCACGGAGTCGATCAGCCGCCGTCACTGGCACATGACACAGCGGCAGGCCACCGAAAGCTATCTGCGCGGCTGGTACGATTACTGGCGCGGCGAAGTGCACGCCCCCTCGCCCGCCATCGTCGCGCTGTACAGCTGGCTGTTCGACCATATCCCCGACCGCGACGGCAGCGCCGTACTGGTGCACGGCGACATCGGCTTTCACAACATTCTCATGGAAAAGGACGAGGTCTCGGTGATCCTCGACTGGGAATTCGCTCACGTCGGCGATCCCGCGGAGGATCTGGGCTATATCAAGGTCACCACCGGCAACGCCCTGGACTGGGGACAGTTCATGGATTTCTATGTGGCGGCAGGCGGCAAACCCGCCGATGAGAAAGCCATCCATTTCTTTCAGGTGTGGGCGTTCGTGCGCAACGCCTGCGCCGCCAACGTCATCACCAGCCGCTTCACCAGCGGCAAGGCCGACGACCTCAAGCTCGCCGTTCTGCCCTATCTGCATTTTCCCCTTTTCATTCGCAGCGCCCAGGATCTCATCGAACAAATGGCGACCGATCATGACTGACAAGAACCCCACTATCGGCTCTTCACTGCCCGCCTGGCCCGAACCGGATTTTTCCACATTCGGCGACGTGGAGATCAAGCCTCTCGGCGGTATTCAAAACGTTACGGCGGGCATCATGCACCGCAACTGGCTGTCGATTCCCCACGTCACCCATCACGACCTGGCGGATATCACCCAACTGGAAGCTCACCGCGCACAGCTCAAGAACGAGCACGGCATCCGCATCACGCCACTGGCTTTCCAGATAAAGGCCGTGGTCGCCGCGCTCAAGGCCTTTCCCCATTTCAATGCCTCTCTCGACGCCAGCGGCAAGAAGCTGGTGCTGAAAAAATATTTCAACATCGGCATCGCCGTGGACACGCCGTCCGGGCTGCTGGTACCCGTGATTCGCGACTGCGACAGCAAAAGCCCGACACAGCTCGCCGAGGACATCGCCGCCATTTCGGAGAAAGCGCGCAGCAAAGGTCTGAGCATGGCCGAGATGAGCGGCGGCTGCTTCACCATCAGCAGCCTGGGCGGCATTGGCGGCACCGCGTTCACGCCCATCATCAACGCTCCCGAAGTGGCCATTCTCGGCGTCACCAAGGCGCAGTGGGCGCCGCGCCGCGACGGCGATGAGCTCAGCTGGCGCCTGATGCTGCCGCTGTCCCTGAGCTACGACCACCGCGTCATCAACGGCGCGGATGCGGCACGCTTCCTGCGGTTCCTCGACGACGCGCTTGCCGATCCGACGCAACTGTAGCGCCACTGTGACGCCCTTGGTACGGGAGAAGTAGGCAATGTCCAGATACGACGTCATTGGCGGAGGCGACAGCCGGGGTCGCAAGGCTCCGGAAATTTCCGGCACCGACAAACATAACGGGTCGGCATCATGACGAGTTGGCAAGGCGACTGGTCGCACACCATCATCGAAGAGAGCATCGCCACGGTAACCCTGGGCCGGGGTACCCGTAGGAACGCCCTCCCCCCCGCCGCCCACCACGAACTGGCGCGGGTGTTCGATGATCTTGCGCAGACGCCCGGCCTGCGCGCAATCATTGTCACCGGCGCGGACAGCGCGTTCTGCGCTGGTTACGACCTCAAGGACAGTTGCGATGACGGCGAGATCGACGTGGGGCCGAGCGGCTTCGCCGGTCTGACCCTGCGAAGCTACTACCCACTTCCCATCATTGCCGCCGTCAACGGCATCGCCTTCGGCGGCGGCTTCGAAACCGCGCTCGCCTGCGACCTCATCATCGCCGCCGACTCGGCCCGTTTTGCCCTGCCCGAAGCCAAGGTGGGCCTCGCTGCTCTTGGCGGCGGCATCCAGCGTCTGAGCAGAACCATCGGCCTCCAGCGCGCCCTGGGCATCATTCTTACAGGCCGCACGGTAGATGCCCGGGAAGCTCAAGCGCTGGGCTTTGTCAGCCAGGTGGTGCCCGATGACGAACTGATGTCAACAGCGCGCGCATGGGCAAGAGACATCGCCGCCTGCGCTCCCCTGGCGATCAGTTGCAGCCGTCAGGTTGCCTACCGCAGCGTCGAGCTGGCGCGCCTCGCGGACAGCCTCGACCTGAGCAACTATCCCTTGGCCAAACAACTGCTGGAAAGCGAAGACGCCGTCGAGGGCCGGCGCGCCTTTGCGGAAAAACGCGCGCCGCGATGGCAGGGGAAATAGTACGAAAAAGGGGAGATGCGGGAAGCTTTTCCACCTCACCTTCCTACCTTTTTTACAACAACGATAAGGAGCACCATTCATGCCTGCATTGAAAGACAAGGTGGCGATCGTCACCGGCGGCGCGCGCGGTATCGGCGCGGCCTGCGCGGCGGCCCTTTGCGCCAGGGGCGCGGCAGTCATCATCGGCGACATTCTCGACGACGCGGGCGGGCAGACCGCGCAGGCGCTCGCCGAAAAAGGCTATCGGGCGGCGTTCCGGCACCATGACGCCAGCGACGAAAAGAGCTGGCAGCAGCTCATCGCGTTCGCCGAGGAGACCTTCGGCGCCATCGATTGCCTGGTCAACAATGCGGGAATCAATTTCGCCGTCACTCTCGAAAAAGCCGACGCCAGCCAGTTTCGCCAGGTTCTCGACGTCAACCTGATCGGCCCTTTTCTCGGCATGCAGGCGGTGCTGCCCGCCATGAAGGCGCGCGGCGGCGGCTCCATCATCAATATCTCTTCCAACTCTACCCGCAAGATGGTGGCGGAAACCGCCATCTACGGCACCAGCAAAGCGGCGTTGGCCTACCTCAGCAAGGCCGCGGCGATCAATTTCGGCGAACAGGGCTACAACATCCGCGTCAACTCGGTACACCCTGGCGCCACTCGCACGGACATGACCATGGGCGGCGACAACCCCGCCGTCGTGCTGCCGATCATCGACAAGCTGGTGGCCGCCATCCCCATGGGCCGCATGGGAGAGCCACCGGACATCGCCGATGTCGTGGCGTTTCTCGCGTCGGACGACTCACGCTACATGTCCGGCGCCGAACTCTTTGTGGACGGGGCCGCCAGCCTCGTCTGAACACCAATTCATCCGCAGGTTGGACTGAGGAACGAAGCCCAACAGTTGCGGGGTAAAGGCATCTCACAGGTGTTGGGCTTCGTTCCTTAGCCCAACCTACAATCGACGGGAATACGGCATGTCATCTTCAGTTCCATTCAGCGGCAGGGCCGCTATCGTCACCGGCGCATCGAGCGGTATCGGTCGCGCCACTGCCATCGCCCTCGGCAAGGCGGGCATGGAGCTATGGCTGGTGGGCCGCTCGAGCGAGCAGTTGCACATCACCGCCCAGGCCATCGCGCAAGCCGGTGGCCCCGCTGGACACTGCGTGGCCCTGGATCTGGCGGAGGCCGGTGCTTTGGCAGAACTCGTGGCGGACGTTTCACAGCGACATCCGTATCTTTTCGCGTTGATCAACAATGCCGGCGTCATGTATCCGGAGCCGGTGGTGGACGCCGATCCGGCGCGTTGGCACGAGATGTTCGCCATCAATCTGATGACGCCCATGGAGGGCTGTCGCGCCGCCGTGCAGGCCATGCGCCGCCACGGCAGAGCGGGCCATCTGATCAACGTCAGCTCCATCGCGGGACGGGATGACCGCTATGGTGCCTACGGGGTATCGAAGGCTGCGCTCAGCCATCTCGGCCGCACCCTCAGAAAAGAGCTGGAAGGCGACGACATTCGCATTACCACCATCGTGCCCGGTGGTTTTGCCACCAGCCTGTCGCGCGGTTTCGACGCCGGCTCGGTGGCACGACTGCAGGCCAACATGGCCACTCTCGACATCGACCCCAATGGCCCCAATGGCCGCAAGCTGATGGGCGACCCCGAGCGGGTCGCGGAAATGGTGCGCTACGTGCTTGAACAACCCGTCGAGCTGAATCTGGAGGAAATCACCATCCGACCGGCGCTGAGTCTGGATTTGTAGGGCTTTAGTTTCACGTTTCATGTTGCACGTTTCACGTGGGTGCCGGAGTCGATCTCGATGTATAACTGGCGTGACGAGAGTGCGGCCAATACCGAAGCTGCAGGCGCTTTGGCTTTTACATGAAACGTGAAACTTGTAACGTGAAACTCAGAAAAAACTGCAACACAGAGAACCCAACAGGCACCACATGAATACAAAAACCCCGGAAAAACCCCGCATCGCCATCTATGGCCCCGGCCTCTACGGCCAGCACCTGGTGCGCTTCGCTCACAGGAAAGGCTGGCCGATCGTTGCCGCCTACAACCGGGCGGGCGACAAGGTTGGCCAGGACCTCGGCCGCCTCGCGGGTCTCGATGAGGATATCGGCGTGATCGTCGAAGACTGTGACAAGGCCGATTTCAGCAAGCTTGAGGCGGACGTGGCCTTCGTGGTGATCTCTGATCGCCTGGCGGAATGCCGCGCGGCCCACGAGCGCCTGCTCGGCGCCGGTACCAATGTCATCAGCCACGCCGCCGAGGCCTATTTCCCCTACGGTATCGACAAGGTTCTGGCCGACGATATCGACCGGCTCGCCAAAAGGAACAACGTCACCTTCACCGGCACCGGGATCTGGGACATGTCCCGCATCTGGGCAGGGATTCTGCTGGCAGGCACCTGCGTGGAGATCAACGGTCTTCTGCACCGCACCCTGACGGATGCATCCCGCGGCAGTGTGCGCCTGATGACGGAAACCTGTGGCGTGGGCATGAGCCGCGATGAATTTCACGACAATATCGTCTCCAGATCAGGTCTGATCGGCGGACTCTACAACACCATTCCCATGCATGTGCTCACCGCGCTCGGCTATACGCCGACGCACGTCTCGGAGCGGCGCGAACCGGTGGTGCTCGACGAACCCCTGTATTGCAAGGCCCTCGACCGCAGCATTCCCGCAGGCCACAGCATCGGCACCCGCATCGTCGCCAGGGTCGACACCGCCGAAGGCATCGGCGCCGAAGCCCATATGGAACTGCGCCTGCTCAAGCCCGGCGAGTTCGAACACATGCACTGGCAGGTGGACGGCACGCCGGAGAGCGCCGTCACCACCCGCCGCGAGGACTCCGTGCTGGCCTCCGCCGCCTGCATGTTCAACCGGACGCGGGACGTGATCGCCGCGCCGCCCGGCATTCAGGAAGTCTACAAGCTCGGCCCCATCCGCCATACCGCCCTGGAATAGCCCGTGACCCAGTTTTCCGTTCCTCTCCTGTCCGCCCAGAACCTGTTGGCCCAGGCGCGGGCGAGTACCGGCATCGATATCGACGACAGGAACGCCTTCGAACCCCTGTCCGTGCTCATCACCTCGCTCAATGCCGACTCCCGCCTTCATGACAGCGGCGCGGCAGCCATGCAAGAAAAACTGCTGCGCCTGTTGTGCAACCGCTTGCGCATGCAGCGGGATTTCGCCGTCCACCCGAACATTGCCGAACAGGAAATCCGTGCACCCATCGTGATCTGCGGCATGGCCAGAACCGGCTCCACCAAGCTCCAGAAACTGCTGTCCGCCTCGGGAGATTTCAACTGGCTGCCCTACTGGCAGGTTCACGGCCCCAGCCTTGTCAGCGGCGATCCGGGCGAATCCACGGCACCGCGCATCCGCGACGCCGAACGCTTCTGCCAGTGGTTCGATCAGGAGTCACCCGAGGCCAAATACGGTCACGCGTTCGAAGCTCATGAACCCGATGAGGAAAGCTACATTCTCGAACACAGCCTGCGCACCCCCTGCTTCATGGGTTGGAGCGAGCTGCCTGGCTATCTGCAATGGCTGTTGGGCCAGGACATGACCCTGCAATTTCACTATCTGCGTGACGCGCTCAAATATTTGCAATGGCAGGGGCTGCACGACCCGGAAAAACGCTGGGTACTGAAATGTCCGCTCTATTTCGGCCTGGAACCGCAATTGCTCAGTGTTTTTCCCGACGCCACCCTGGTAATGACCCACCGCCATCCCAGCGAAACCATTGCCTCATCGTGCCGACTTCTTGAAACCTTTCACATGCCATTCACCTTCGCACCGGTGGACCCCGCGGCTTTTCTGGCGGGTACTGCTGCGCAGATGGCGCAGCATCTGCAAGTGCGTGAGCAACAGCGCGACATTCGCTTTCTCGACCTGCATTTTTCCGAAATCGTCAAATCCCCCGCGACCACCGCTGCGAAAATCTACGACTATTGCGGCATTGCACTGACGGAACAAGCGCTGACAAACATGCTCGACTGGAACAGAAAAAATCCGCGACACAAACAGGGCGTCCACCGTTACGCCCTGGCAGATTATGGATTCTCGCCGGATGTGATCGCGCGGGAATTCAAGGAATACACCGCACTGATCGACACTTTGCAGATGGTCTAGCGAAATACGGTCAGAATTTTTGACGACGGCATAAACATGAGGTATTCAGGAATGGACACAGCAGAAAAAATGGAGATAGTCGAAAAGATTCTCTCCCGGGCGGCGGACCAGCTCGGCGATGTCACGACGCCTTCCATGGAAAACTATTACCGCCGTTTTCCCGACGCCGGCGCAGCCTTCGAGAATCACAGCCGCCATGGTGATCGTGCGCAACTGGAAGGGTTGATGATCGAGAATTCCCTGTACTGTTTGATGTACTGGTTCGAATCACCGAGCGAAATCAAGATCATGCTCGAGGATTCGGTTCCCCATCACGACGAAACGCTCCACGTCACCCCCGAGTGGTACAAAGAGCTGATCGATGCCACGGCCGAAGTCATTGCCACCACTATCCCACGCGAGAATAACCAGGAACTTGCCGTCTGGAACGAACTGCGCAACGACCTCAGAACGCTGATCGACAGTGCCGCGAAATAGCACGCTGCCCCTGTATGAGCCTGCCTGCAGGTGACCAATCTCGGTGTTGGCGGAAACAGGTCGCTTGCAGGCAAGCTCCTACAGGCGGTCTCCTACAACTCCACCCGATCGTCCTGTGACGCCGTCAGGGGCATGGGATATTCATCGGGGCTGATGCAATCCTCCAGGTTGGCGTCGCGCAGCACAGGATAGTCCGTATACCCGGCGGCGCCCTGGCTGTAATAGGTGTCGACCCTGGGGCGGTTGATGGGGCTGCCGTCCCGGAAGCGCTCGACGAGATCGGGATTGGCGATGTAGGCCTGGCCAAAGGCCACCATATCCGCCAGACCACTGTCGATCATCTGCGCCGCCGTGGCGCGCGTGAAACCGGCAACGGCAATGATGGGCCCATCGAAATGCGCGCGCAGGGTGCCGTACACATCCCAATCCATGCCATAGTTGCCCACTTGGAGATACGCCAGATCCTTGCCGGCTATCTCCCTGGCGAGGTGGCTGTAGGTGGCCTGTGGATCCTCATCCAGCACGTTGTGGAATGTCCAGCCGGGGGATACTTTCATGGCCACGAAGCGCGGGCCGTTGACCGCCGCCATGGCCTCCAGACACTCGATCACGAAGCGGCAGCGCTTGGCCACCGAGCCCCCGTATTCGTCGGTGCGCAAGTTGGTGTTGGTAGACAGAAACTGCATGGGCAGATAACCGCTTGCGGCGTGGAGCTCGACGCCATCGAAGCCGGCCTCCAGGGCACAGCGGGTGGCATGGGCGAACTCCTCCACGGTTTTCTGGATATCGGCCTGGGTCATGGCGCGCGGTACGGGATAGGGCACCTCGCGCTTGGGGCGCGGACAATTCACGGTGTAGTGGCGCGCGCCGGGGTCGGGCTGCACCGCGGAGGGCGCGATGGGTGTGGCGCCCTCGGGCAGCAGCAAGGGGTCCGACAGCCGCCCGGTGTGCATCAGCTGGCAGAAGATCCTGCCACCCTCGGCGTGGACCGCGTCGGTCACCTTGCGCCAGCCCGCCACCTGGGCGTCCGTATGGAGGCCCGGCGTGAACAGGTAGCCCACGCCCATGGCGCTGGGAGACGTGCCTTCGGTGATGAGCAGTCCGGCGCTGGCGCGCTGGCGGTAGTACTCGACGTTGAGATCGGTGGGCACACCGTCGATGCGGGAGCGGTGGCGGGTGCAGGGGGCGAACGCCATGCGGTTCGGGGCAGTCACATTACCGAAGGCGAGAGACTGAAACAGGGAGTCCTGGATAGCCATTTACTGTTTTTCTCCTGAATATAGGACGCACGAATTGCACAAACCCTATCACACATTGATATGCAGGCATACTATAATCTGGCTTCATGTTATAGTGAATTTCGGCGCACGATCTGTTCGCCGGAGCGCCGCGCCAGTAAAAGCGGCTATTCGCCACGCTGAGAGATGAATATGTGCTATTTGAGGTCAGACCCATGAAGGTACCATCGACACAAAATAATAAATCACTCGTTGAACGATACCTGAGGGCACTTGGCAGCCTCGACGGCGATAAGGCGCGTCTTTTCATGCATGAGGACTATAGCTGTCGCATCATCAGTGCCGCCGTCAAACCCGACACCTACGATGCCGCAGGCTTTTGCAGGTTCATCGAAGGTTTCAAGGCGATTCTGGCAACCCCTATTGAATTCACAGTCGTTGAAATGACAGCGGAAGAGGATCGCGTCAGCACGGTGGCCAACGGTTTCTCAACGACGATCGACGGCACCTTTTACAATAACAACTACCACTTCCTGAATCATATTCGCGACGGTAAGGTCATCCGCCACCTGGAATTCATGGATTCCTATCTGGGTGCTGACACTCTTGGGCCCATCATGGCGCGGCTTCGCAGGGAAAAATGACAGTGGTTTTGCGCAAGAGCGTCATTCCGTAATTTTCAATGTTTCGAAAATCCCCTCCCCCTTCGCATATTAGCTTTTCGCGCAGTATCAAGGCGCGCTGACATTATCTTTGAGGCTCGCCAGTGTATCCCGCAAATAGGACGCCAGCGACGGGCATTCCGGCGGGCTGATCCTGTAAACGTAGTCCGTTCGATCACGCTTGCCCGGCAGATTAAAGTGGGCGAGGTGACCTTGGTCCTTGATATGGCTGTTCGGCTGAACGATGCCCCATTCGTTGGTGATCTTGCGGTGGCGTATTTTCCACACGCCCGCGCGCCTTTCGAACACGTCCAGGTAGCGGCCGCCGCAGATATAGTCCTGGGGGCCATCGATGGCGCCGGCGGCCAGTTGGCTGTCGGCATAGCGCTCGCCAAAAAAGCCGCGCACGTTTTCCAGCCCGCCATGACAGGTCTGGTAGGCCACGTAATAGGCTTCGGAGGCGGCGAAATCGCCTTCGATGTCAATCACCGAGTGGGTAACGGTATGCATGCCATCGATGATGGCATCCCGCAGGTTGGCGATGATGTAATCGGCAAATTCGTGGGCGTTGCCGCAAAATGCACCGTGGTCGTCGATGGCATCGGGGTGATAGAGGGAGCGCAACAGTTCCAGGTCGAGGCGGTCGATAGCGCGGCAATACAGGCCCAGCACCCGTTCGATATCGCTTTGATCGATGAGCTTCTGCAGCTTTTCATTGGGAATGGTCATGGATGCCTCCTTGTGGTTATCTTTTTGTGTGCGGCCAAGGCCGCTCTCATGAAACAGATCTAGCCACCACGCAGCAGTTCGAGTAGTTGGTAACTGATGTCGTCCGGTTTTCGGCCGCCAGGTGTCACGGGAATACCGAGCAGGCCGTCCGACCAGTCGCCACTGTCCTCGTAGGCACGAAACCAGTCCATCACCACCGTGCGGCGCAGAATACGCCACTGATCGTCCCGTTTTGCAAACACGTCGAGGTAGCGGCCCGCCGCAACCAGATCCCGCGCCGGCGCGTCACTTTGTTCCTTCAGGCGGTGAAAGGCGTGGAAATAACTTTCCACCTGCGCTTCATCGCCCGCGATTTCGATCAGGACATTGCCGAGGCTGTGCATGGTTTGATCCATGTTGGCCATCAGTGCGAAGCTGTGGTTCGCAAAAGCCTCCGGTGGGCCGCTGAAATCGAGATGGTTGTCGATGGCGTCCGGCCAGTACACCGACAAAAGCAATTCCCGGTCCATGCGATCGATGGCGCGGCAGTAGCGCATCAGGCAGTGGCGGATGGCTTCGCGGTCGACGAGTTCATCGCGAAGCCGCTCGCAGGTAAGTGTCATTTTTTCCCCGCTGTTTTTTTGTTCGTGGCCGAGGCCGCTCCCACACCATCAGTGGATTCCGGCCCAACGACCGGCGAGCAGCGCGTAGGTTGGGCTGAGGAACGAAGCCCAACAACTGTGGTATTCACGGGTATTCACGCGCCTCACCCATGTTGGGCTTCGTTCCTCAGCCCAACCTACAAACCGGTTTGTCCGCCCGTTAGCGGCGAAAAACTACTGGCCCTGGCCGGCAAGCAGATCCAGGGCCATTGTCCTGGCGTTGACCCGCTGCACCTTGCCCGACGCGGTGCGCGGCAGGCTGGCCAGCACCACCACTGTTTTCGGGCATTTGTAGCCGGCGATTTTCGAGCGCACGAAGTCGATCAGCGCGCGCTCATCGACGGTTTGCCCCGGTCTGGCTTCCACCACCGCCATCACAGCCTCACCCCAGCGTTCATCGGGGCGCGCCACCACGGCCACATCCAGCACCGGGGGAAACTGGCGCACGGCATCTTCCACTTCCGCGGGATAGATGTTCTCGCCGCCGGAGACGATGATGTCCTTGATGCGGTCGGTGAGGAACAGATAGCCTTCGTCGTTGAGATAGCCGCCATCGCCGCTGCGATACCAACCATCGACGACGGCCTTGGCGGTCTCCTCGGGTTTGCCGAGATATTCCATCATCAGGGTATCGGTGCGAATCCATATTTCTCCGGATTGACCGCTGGGCAGGGAGCGACCCTCAGGGTCGCGGATGTCCAGCGCCGCCCCCGGCAGTGGCTTGCCCACCGACGCCATCAATTCCGGACGTGCCAGGTCGTGGCCGCCGGGATGGAGGAAGGTGGCGGAACCGGTGATTTCCGTCATGCCGTAGAATTGGCCGAAACCGCAGTCGAGCACTTCCATGGTGGCCTTGAGCAGCGATTGGCCGATGGGCGCGGAACCGTAAAAAATGTATTTGAGGGACGGCAGGGTCTCGCCGCTTTGCTTCAGCGCCTCGACGATGGCGCGCACCACCGTGGGCACGGCGAAGGTCGCCACCGCCTGATACTCGCGAATCAGTTTCAACAGGTTGGGGCCGCTGGGATCATTGGTGAGCACACAGGTGGAGTGGCGAATCAGCCCC
>CAYXXZ010000014.1:0-42672 GCA_964469165.1 uncultured Porticoccaceae bacterium | reverse complement strand
ACATGCGCGAATTGATGAGGATTTGCGACAGCGCATCCTTGGCCGCCTTCGACTCTTCGCGCTGGTAGGCTTCGTGAACGGCGTCGATGAAGTCGACGGGATGGTAATAGGAAATGAATTGCAGGGCGTCAGCGACACTTTGAATCACATCATCCTGGCGAATTACAGTCATGAGCGTTTCTCTGGCAGGGATGTTTTGATGGAAAGGTGGAGAATTTTACTGAATTCGCATGCTATTTGATACCTCCGTCGCACGGGGGTAATGCGCGCCGGTCTCGGAAGGGTGTGATAGCACAGCAAAATGGGGGCAATTCATGAATTGCCCCTACGAAAGGGTCACCGCATCGCCAATACAGAAAGGACCCAACCCTGCGTACGGGCAATTCACGAATCGCCCCACCGAAAGGACCATCGCATCGCCAACACAGAAAGGACCCAACCCTGCGTACGGGCAATTCACGAATCGCCCCACCGAAAGGACCATCGCATCGCCAACACAGAAAGGACCCAACCCTGCGTACGGGCAATTCATGAATTGCCCCTACGAAAGGGCCAACACACCCCCAACACAGGAGACGGGCAATGCGTACGGGCGATTCACGAATCGCCCACGATCAGACCACCACACACCAACACAGAAAGGACCCAACCCTGCGTAGGGACGATTCGTGAATCGCCCCTACGCACTGCGAGTAGTGTCACATTCCGCTCGCTCATGGAGCTGCAAATTGGCCATGCGCAACGTGGCCAGCACGCCCGCAAACACCTGGTTGGAATGAACGCCGCGGGTCTTGACCTGCTTGCCGCTGGGGGGGCGCCAGGTGATGATGCACTCGGTCAGCGCATTGGTGTTGCCGCCCTTGGGAATCTTCACCTCGTAATCGATCAGGTCGGGGAGTCGCACCTGACGCCTGTCGAGCACCTGCTGCATGGCCTGGATGAAGGCGTCGAAACCGCCGTTGCCCTGCCCCGTCGCGCTGTGGGTTTCGCCGCCGAGATCCACGCGCACCTGCACGGTGGAGGCCTCGTCGAGATTGCTGGTGACGGAACAGTCGAGCAGGCGGATGTGCTTGTATTCCCGGCTCTCCATGACATCGGCGATGATGAAGGGCAGGTCGTCCATGGTGATCTGATGCTTGGAGTCGCCCATCTTGACGATGCGCGCCAGTACCTTGGCCTGGTTCTCCGGCGACAGCGTGATGCCCAACGCCTCCAGATTCTTGATCAGCGACGCCTTGCCGCTCATCTTGCCGAGCGCGTAGCTGCGCGTGCGGTTGAAACGCTCCGGCGTCAGCTTGCTGACGTAGAGGCCGCCCTTGTGATCACCATCGGCGTGAATACCCGCCGTTTGCGTAAAGACGTCCGCTCCCACGATCGGGGCATTGTCGGGAATCCACTTGCCGGAGAAATTCTCCACCATCTTGCTGACTTTCATGATGCTGCCTTCGTCGATGGACAGCTCCGCCCCCATCTTGTCGCGCAGCACCACCGCAACCTGCGCCAGCGACACGTTGCCGGCGCGCTCGCCGAGACAGTTGACGGTGCAGTGAATGCCCGACACCCCGGCTTCCACGGCGGACATGACGTTGGCGATGGCCAGGCCGTAGTCATTGTGGGGATGAAAGTCGAACGCCTTGCCCGGATAGCGACTGACCATATCCTCAAGGCTGGCAAAGACCTCGCGGGGCGACATCACGCCCAGGGTATCGGGCAGCATGAAGCGGGAAATACCGAGATCGCCGATGCGGTCCATCAGCCCGTAAACATAGTCGGGGCTGTCCCGGTAGCCGTTCGACCAGTCCTCCAGATAGACGTTGACCCGCAATCCGCGGGACAACGCGTAGGCGACGGTGGTCGCGATGTCTTCGGCATGGCCTTCGAGCGTGTTGCCCAGCTGTTCGCGGCAGTGCTTTTCGCTGCCCTTGGTGAGCAGGTTGATGACGCGCCCGCCGGTGTCGCAAATCCAGTCCACACTGCGCTTGTGGTCGACGAAACCGAGCACCTCGATGCGCTCGTCGAGACCCTCTTGCCGCGCCCAGCGGTTGATGTCGGCGACGGCCTGCTTCTCGCCCTCCGAAACGCAGGCCGAGGCGATCTCGATGCGATCCACATTGAGGGATTTCAACAGCGCCTTGGCGATGGCGGTCTTTTCCTCAGCGGCGAAGGAAACGCCCTGGGTCTGCTCTCCATCCCTGAGTGTGGTGTCCATCAACTGGATATGTCTGTTCGCGATCATTTGGTTGCTGTGTTCCGGTTTTCCTTGGTGTATTCAGAGGGCCGATAGCCGATCTCGGGGCGCGCCAGGAGGCGCGCTATGTCATCCGTGGCGCCGGCGCGAAAGGCATCCGCCAGGGCAAGCAGCAAGGGCTTGAGCTCTTCCCAGGGGATGTCCCGCTCATTGGCGCGCCAGATCTTGGGATGCCGCGTCGGCAGGGCACTGTCGTCGATGAGCAGCTCCTCGTAGAGTTTCTCACCGGGGCGCATCCCCGTGTACTGAATCTCGATGTCGCCATCGGGGTTGTTCTCGTTCCGCAATGACAACCCCGACAGGTGTATGAGCTTGCGCGCCAGGTCGTCGATCTTCACCGGCTTGCCCATGTCGAGTATGAAGACGTCGCCCCCTTCGCTGAGGCCGTTGACCTGGAGCACCAGCTCCGCCGCTTCGGGAATCGTCATGAAATAGCGGGTGATGTCCTTGTGGGTGACGGTCACCGGCCCGCCCGCACGAATCTGCTTGCGAAAGCGCGGAATCACCGAACCCGAGGAGTCGAGCACGTTGCCAAAGCGCACCATGGTAAAGGTGGTGTTGTTGGCGACCATCTTCTTCTCGAAGCCGTTGTACGCCTCCAGACCGGAAAAATCCACCGCCAGATGACAACAGAACGCCTGCAACACCAGCTCCGCAAGGCGCTTTGTGGCCCCCATCAGATTGGTGGGCCGCACCGCCTTGTCGGTGGACACCAGCACCATGTGTCCGACGCCGGCCTCCATGGCGGCGCGCGCCAGCATCAAGGTGCCCATCACGTTGTTGACGAAGCCCTGGTAGCCGTTGTCCTCCACCAGCGTCACGTGCTTGTAGGCCGCGGCATGGTACAGGGTATCGACCTTGTATTCAGCAAAGATGGCGCGCAGCAATTCACCGTCCGCGACGCTGCCGATGATGGGCGTCACCGCCACATGGATGTCGGCGCGCAACGCGATATCTTCCAGTTCGCTGAAGATAGTGTAGAGACTGAACTCACTGTGATCCACCAGCAGCAGGCGCGCGGGCTGGTAGCGCAGCAGCTGGCGACACAGCTCCGAGCCAATGGAGCCGCCCGCGCCGGTGACGAGGATGACGCGCCCGCGGATACCGTGCTCCAGCAGGAGCTTGTCGGCGGGCACGGCGTCGCGACCGAGAATGTCGGCCACATCCACCTCGCGGATGTCCTCGACCCGCACCTGCCCCTGGGCCAACTCGTCCAGGGAGGGCACCGAGCGCACATGCACATCCAGCGTTTCCAGAAAGCGGATGATCTCCTGGCGCTGATGGCGACCCACTGACGGCAGTGCCAGCAAAACCTCGAGATTGGGCCAGTTGCTGACGAACTCCGGCAGCTCCGCCGGCCCGTACACCTTGAGCCCGTTGACGGTCTCGCCCTGCAATACCGGGTCATCGTCGATGAACGCCAGCGGCGTGAACCACGCCCCCTGCTGCAAGGCGGCAACCAGTTGCTGACCCGCCGCGCCCGCACCATATATGGCCACCGGCTGCCCCCTCGCCTTGCGGCGCTGGCGCAGGCCAGTGAACGACATCACCAGTGCGGACAACGACGTGCCGTGCAGCCACTTTCCCGCCACCAGGCGCGAGGAGAACAGCGCGAGAATACTGAACACCCAGAACAGCAGCAGCACACTGCGCGGCAGTGGTGGCTCCAGCGACGCCAGATAAAAGATCAGCAATACCACCAGCACGCCGTAGGAAACGCCGCGCGCCAGCACCGTCAACACCTCGACCCCGGTGTAGCGCGTCACCAGGCTGTAAAGCGACAGCTGATAGAAAAACGCCAACACACACAACGGCGTGATAATGAAGACCGGCATGTAAAACGCCAGAATATCCGGAGGCCACCAGCCGAGGCGCACATAAAAGGCCAGCAGCAGACAGAGCTCGACCACGCAAAAGTCGTTGAGGGCCAGAATGAGCCGCTTGTGCTGGCGCGGCAAGTGGATCAGCGCATCTCTCAAAACCAGTCCCTGTAGTTCGCCCACTACGAGCCGGGTTGCCCCGCGGCCTCGAGCCAGGCGTTGATGTCGGCAACGTTCTGCGGCGAGAACTCACCCGACACCTGGAAGAGAGTCATTCCCTGTACCATCAAATCGTAATAGGCCTGGCGGTAGTCGCGCTGCGCCTCGAACAGCGTCTCGGAGGCGGTCATCACATCCACCACGGTAACAGTGCCAAAGCCAAAGCCCTTCTTCTGAGCCTGGTAGGACTTGTCCGCCGCCACCACGGCCTTGCGCGTCGCGGCCACGCGATCCATTGCACTGCGCGACCGCAGGAAGGCTTCGCGGATTTCCTTGCGCAACAGGCGATCCGCCTGCTGGTACTCCTGTTCCGCCATGCGCAGGCGCGCCTGCGCCTCATCCACCTGAGCACTGATCTGCCCCCCGGTATAGAGTGGCATGCTGAGGTTGAGAGCCGCGACATAAGTCTCCGCCAAGGGAGTCGGAGCGTTCTCGTAACCAATGTCGGTTTTCTGGGCGTTGAGATTGACGGATAACGTGGGATGGCGGCGACCTTGCGCTTCCTTGACGCGCCCTTTCGCCGTCTCTACCGCCAGCCGTGCCGACTGCAAGTGCTTGCTGGACTGCAATCCCCGTGCTACCCAATCTTCGAGATTGGAAAAATCCCAGGCGATGTGAATATCCTCGCGCAAGGGCGCAAAAGGCTCGCTCACTTCCCGTCCCAGCAGTTCCGACATACTCTCCCTGGCGATGGACACCTGATTCAATGCCTCCAGCTCCTGTGAGACGAGAATATTGGCCCGCGCCTCGACGGCAAGCAAGTCTGTCACTTTCGCCATCTGGCGCCGATAGCGGGCATCGACCTGTCGATACTGCTCCTGCGCTGCCTCACGCTCGGCCACTACGAAGGCGTAATTGTCCTCGGCGGCAAGCACCTTGGTGTAGCGGTCCACCACATCCACGGCCACCAGAGACTGGAAATCCTCATGCCTGACACTGTACTGATCGGCCTCCTTTCCGGCGCTGCGGAAAGCTTCCCAGCGGGCCTTGTCGTACAATGGCTGGCTCAGCGAAAGATAGTACCTTTCACCATCGTAGTGATCGCGCCGCTCCAACCCCTGGGTATCAGCCGATTCACGCACGGTGCGCGTACCCTGGGCCCCGGCGCTCACCTGGGGCAGAAGCCCGGCCCGGGCACCTTTTTCGCGCGCCTGGAAAACCGCCACCTCCGCCTCGGATTTTTGCAACCTCGGATCAGACGCCATGGTCTCGTGGTAAAGATCCAGCAACGTGGCGCCATGGGCGCTCACCGCTGCGGACAACAAGAGGCCGGCAAACAGGCGTCCAGAGGCTTTCATTGGCGTTACTCCTCAATGAGTGATCGGGCCATGGCATCCCGCGCAGGCTGAAGCAGGTATTGCAGCAATGTTCTTTCACCCGTCTTGATCAGCACTTCCGCCGGCATGCCCGGCACCAGCGTCAAGCCGGACATGGTTCTCAAACCTTCTTCCGTGACTTCGATCACCGCGCCATAGTACGGCTGCCCAGTCTTGTCATCCACCAATCTATCCGCAGCGATTCTGACCACCCGCCCCGGAATGACAGGTGTCGTTTGGGTATGAAAGGCCGTAAAACGGATATTGGCCTCAAGCCCCACGTCAACTCTGTCGATGTCGGCAGGATTGACCTTCGCCTCGACGATCAGTTCCTGATTATCAGGCACGATATCGAGAATTGGTGTACCAGCGTTGACCACACCGCCAATGGTATGGGCGTTCAAACCCAGCACCCTGCCGCTCACCGGCGCCTTGACGACAGTTCGCTCCACTTTATTCTGGATCGCGACGATGCGCTGCCTCACGTCAAAAACCTGCGCCTGGGCCTTTGCCAGTTCATCCACCACTTCCGTCTTGAAACGCTTGTTGAGCTGAAGAATCTCCAGCTCCGTCTCGCCAATCTTGACCTGTAACTGCGCAATGGACGCCTTCTGCTCCGCGATCTCGCCGCGGGTGCGCGAATCGCTGCGCTGCAGGTCCATCAGGCGGGTCTTCTCGACGAAACCGTCGTCCAGCAACTCAGAGAGATCCTTGATCTCCTCCTGATAGGACTCGCTCAGCTCCAGCTGGCTTTTTACCAGCGACTCCAGGCCGGCGATCTGGGATTTCAGCTGAATGATGCGCTGCTCCAGCACCTTTTTCTCGCCCTGGCGCGCCGCCATGCGGGCGTTGAAGATCTGCTCCTCGTTGCGCTTGGCTTCCTCGGCACGCACGTCCTTACTGTCCAGTTCGGGCGAAAACAGAATGGCCTCTTTATCATCACGCTCGGCAATCAAGCGGCTTTCCGTCGCCGCCGCGGTGAACAGCTGGCCGCGCAAAATGCCGAGCTCCGCGCCAAACTGGGTGTTGTCCAGAATCACCAGCGGCTGGTCTTCTTCCACATGCTCGCCATCGGTAACAAGAATATCCTGGACAATGCCGCCTTCGTAATGCTGAACGGTCTTGCGCTGTCCCTTCACAACCACGACCCCCGGCGCCAGTGAGGCACTGTCCAACGGCGCGAAAGCGGCCCAGGTGCCAAAAAGGCCAAATGACACCAGCAGGATTATGAGCCCGATGGTTCTCGGCTTCTTGTCCGAGGTCTCCAGTTCGGGAGATGCCGACTTCTGCGGCAATGCAGCCTTTACGTTCATTGGGGACGCATCCTAGGAAATTGGGGTGATTTTGTGCTGGCCCGCGGTTGCGGCTACCTGTTTCTGGGCATTGGCAGTGGCGGCACGCATGGTTTCGAGCACCTTGTCCCTGGTGTCGAAAAGTGCAATCTTGCCATCCGTCAGCACCATGATCTTGTCCGCCAGACCAAGGATGCTGGGGCGATGAGTAATGAGCACCGTGGTGGCGCCTCTCGCTTTGAGCCCCTGCAAACACCTGGCCAAGGCCAGCTCACCCTGGTCATCGAGATTGGAATTGGGCTCGTCGAGAACCACCAGCACAGGATCACCGTAGAGGGCGCGGGCAAGCCCGATGCGTTGACGTTGCCCCCCAGACAGCGCACTCCCTCCCTGGCCAATCTGGGTGTCGTAACCACCAGGAAGCTGCAGAATCATTTCATGTACGCCAGCTGCCTGAGCCGCCGCCACCACTTTTTCGGGGTCGACATCGCCGAAACGGGCGATGTTTTCACTGACCGTGCCGTCGAAGAGCTCGATGTCCTGCGGCAGGTAGCCAATATAAGGTCCCAACTCGTGGCGGTTGTAGTGATTGATATCCGCCCCATCGAGGCGCACCTTGCCCGCCAGCGCTGGCCACACGCCCAGAATACCTCTGGCCAGTGTGGATTTTCCGGATGCGCTGGGGCCGATGACGGCAACGGACTCTCCGGGCTTGATGTCGAAACTGACCCCCTTGATTACAGGCGCGTTCATTTTGGGTGGGCCGATCATCGCCTGCTCCAGCCTGATGGCGCCCTTGGGAGCCGGCAGTGTCATCTTCTCGGTCTCGGCGGGCAACTGATCGAGCAACTTGTTCAAACGTTCATATTGCTCTCTCGCCGTAACAAACTGTCTCCATGAGCCGATCAGCACGTCGATGGGCGCCAGGGCGCGGCCAAGCAGGATGGAACCGGCGATCATGGCGCCTGGGCTGATCTGCTGATCCAACACCAGCAGAGCACCAAGGCCGAGAATCAGCGACTGTACTGTAAGACGGAAGGTTTTGGAGCTGGTCGTGAAACCCGAAGCCTTGTCACTGGCCATGCTCTGCCAGTAGAGAGACTGGCTGGCATACTCGCGCCAACGGTTGCGGATATTGCCCAGCATGCCCATGGACTCGATCACTTCCGCGTTGCGCAAATTGCTGGAGGCTATGTTCTGCGCCTGGGCCTGGTGTTTGGAAGACTCTTCAAACAGTGGCGCCGTCGTCCTTTCATTGAATACGGCGATGGTGATCAACACCACACTGGCAAAGACGGCCATCAGCCCGTACCAAGGGCTGAACATGAACATCACCAATAGATAAATGGGAAGCCAGGGAGCATCGAAGAAGGCAAAAAACCCATTGCTGGTCATGAACTGGCGCAAGCCGTTGAGATCCTGCAGCGGCTGGGCGTTGCTGACCGTGCCCCCGGAATAGAGAGACTGCTTGAAACTGGTGTCGAACATCCTGTTGGTCAGAAGGCTGTCGAGCCTCGAACTGATTCTCACCAATACCCGCGCTCGCACCCACTCGAGAGCGCCCATGGTCATGAGCATGAACACCAAGATCAGCGACAACATCAGCAGCGTGACGTGACTGCCGCTGGACAACACGCGATTGAAAGCCTGCATCATGTAAAAGGGAGGCGCCAACATCAGCAGATTGATGAACATGCTGAAGACACCGGCGATGATGAAGGAGCTTTTGCACAATCCCAACGCCTGCTGAAGATCGTTCTTGCTGAGTGGTTTGGCCATGAGCTCGTGTCCGTGTCTGAAAACGACAACAGGCCACACGGGGCCTGCTGGTATTCGATAAAGTGGGTGCAAATTTTACCAAATCAATGCCTGAAAGTCTTTCAAGCCCGCCGCCTGGCAGAATCTGTGAACTGGTTCACACAAAAACCTGCCAGGAGCTTCCAGACACTTCGCTTTCATTGGCTGCATACCTCCCTGGGCTCCCTGGGCTCAACCAAAGGGCGAGGACAGGTCAATGCACTCTCTCTCCCGGGGTCGCAACCTGTGAAATATCCGCAGAGGGTACAGACCGAATCCATTGTGGCCAAATATCCAGCGGCCACTCCGCCCTGCGGTATTGCTGATAGAGTATATCCAGCCACTGGCGCGCTTCATCTGGCCTCATGGCCAGTACCGCCATGGTATTTTCCTGTAACGGCAATGCGATCTGAATGACTTTACTGGAAGTCCGCACCTGTGCCCTGCTGGGTAGAACCACCCGCACCGCCTTCTCCCGGGCAACGGGAAGCGCTCGCTTCTTGTGAACTTTCGCCTCGTGGTGCAAAAACCCCTGTACAGCGGAAATGCTCTGTGGCGATGCACTGGTACAAGCCACATCAGCATTATTAAAATATGTGACAAAGGGAGATATCAGCTCACGACACAGCCGCTGCGTCAGCCAAAAGGCCACAACCTCCCCCGCTTCTGTCTGCGCATCCATGCGCACTCTGTCTTCAACCTTGCTGTATCTCAGGGTAACCTTGTGAAGCCTCAAGAGATTTTCCCGTTGTGATGTCACTGCGAAGGCACCTCCAACACAACTACAAACCTGTCTTCTGCACAGACACGACATCTCACCCAATCCATATCAACAGGCACTGTCGACAGTTACTTGGATGGCAATTCCTTACCGAGGATGCCGGCATAATACTGGCGCGCAGCCTGTAGAACCGCCATTTTGTTTTTTGTTTCTTCAATCTCCCGCTCTACATAACGGATGTTGGCAAGCTGGGACTTGGCCGTATCACTGAGATCGGCAATGACATAACTGTTGCCGTCGATAGTGATAGTTTGCTCGGTTTCAGGTTTCGTAACTGCCATTTTACTTCTCTTCCTGGTTTCGCATTTGATGAATACACAGCAATCTGGCCCGAGAGCATCTGCAGACCCACTGATTGAGGTGCACAATTCTATCCTTTACGTCCACGTTAGACAAACGCCAATAGCCGCGCCCCAAGCTACCATCGATGGCCGCCGGGGTAATTCGTGAATTGTCCCTGCGCATCAACCATCATCGGAGGGAGCCGGCTGCAACGTGGCAAACAATTGCGCAAGGCGCTGTTCGAGTAGTGCTCCGCTCAGTAACGCGCGCCGCCGGGAATCGAAGGGCCTCCTCCCCGCCCTTGCCAGCGCCAGAATGCTGTTCATCGCAGCATCGAGGTGCTTCATATCTTTTCCCAGTACAACGCCATACCCCTGTGCCGCAACCCTGCTGGCCAAGTAAAACTGTTCCTGGCGAAGCGGGATCATCAATTGGGGAATACCCGCCATGAAACACTGAGCACTGGTGGTGTGGCCGGCCATGTTGACCACCATATCAGCCTGTTCCGCTACCGCCTCCATATCCACCGGTTGATCAACAAACCGGATCTGCGGAAAACGGCTTTTCACGCCATCGTTGATATCACGGCTGTAAATCAGCGTAGAAAATTCCGCTCCCGACAGTTTTTCCAGCATCGACTCAAGCATCGGGAATGCCGCCAGATAGGCAAAAACCCTGCAGTCACCATACGCAGGCCACACGGCCTCCCTCCCTGGCAGTTGCTTGGCAACACCCAGGTATTCTTCTGCCTGACGGACTCCACCATGATCCAGTTCCGGCAAGGTCAACAACAAACGTCGGTCCGACCGGGTAATGATGTCACGCACATCAGCAATGGCGGAAAGCCCTCTCCGAGCCAGCACAGCGTTTACCGTCGTCAATAACCGCGCATCACCATGACGCAGCTGGTGCTCGTTATCCGGCGTCTTGGGCACCCTGGGGAAAAGCCCCAGATAAGGAAGGTCCGTTCGCGGCACCAGGAATCCGTTACCCGTGATCCACTTTTGCCAGGGCCTGTGCAGGCTGGCAATCATCGCAGAGGGCGCAAAATCGTAAATCACCAGATCAGGCTTCACCTCGCCGAAAATCCCGTCCCAGGCACGGCACAGAATTTCCAGCTCATCAACGGTTTCAAACCGCTGGAGTATCAATTGGGAATAGGACATCAGTTGCGGATAGATTTTCCTGGGCTGGCGGTGCAGATAAGGCGCCTGAAAAACAGTTATCGGATAGCCCCTCATTACGGTGCCGATGTTCTGCAATTCCTTGGCTGCCAGGGTCACCTGGTGACCGGCCTTGAGCGCGGCATCCACAAAGGGCTTCAGGTTGACCAGATGGCCGAGTGCGGAGCCCATCTCCCAAGCGCAGAGAACCCTTGCCATTAATCAGTCCCCGGCACTGGAGTCCGACGCCATCGCCACCACCCTCACCACGCCGAGTTTGACCAGCCAGGCCAAGGCTCTGAAATAATGGCGTGGCCGGTTTTCAACGCTTTGTCCAAGCAACAGTGCTACAGCTTTCGGCCCCTCGTCCAAGCCCCGGAGCATGATTTCGACGTCGCTATCTTCCGGCAAAACATAGACGGCAAAATCCACCATCTTCAACCGCCGGAGCCGTCTGACTCGTGCGATAGCGGCGTCCACATCGGAGTCGGCCAGCTCGAGCACGGAGTCACGGGTAAGGGTTCGGGTGGGATACGCGGCGAACCCCGCAAAGGGATCCATACGTGCCGGCCAAGGCGCCGCCAACGGCCTGATCTTCGCCGCGCCCTCGGCCCGCTGCCGTGCCTGCCGCTCCCAGAGATCCTCGTATTGAGGAATGATGACTGACCAATCGTATATTTCCCGCGCCCGTCGCAGCCCGGCCTCAGCCATTTTCCGGCGCAGCCCGGCAGAGGCAAAAAGCTGCGCGAACGCGTGAGCTGCCGCCTCGATATCCACCGCGATCAGGGAACAGGTATGGCCACAATACATATCATAGGTATCGATACCCAGAGCATGGCGCAATGCCAGATCCCGGCCCGCGCCGGCACCCGGCATCAACGTCGGGATCCTGAAGCCCTCGATGCCATCGCGCACCGTATCCTTGTAGCCATCCCAATCACTGACCACCACGGGCAGACCCGCTGCCATTGCCTCGATGGGAACAATGCCGAAGGTTTCCTGAATATTGTCCGACAACGAGCAGAATATGTCCGCGCCCGCCCAGGCAGTTTTCCTCTCATCCGCCTTGCGACCATCGAGATTGACGACCCGCACCGATGGGCAGGCAAGCGCCGCGGCATCGTTGAAGGCGCGGGCAATGTCGCCATTGCCGTGCCAGCCACACTCCACCAGCACCACTTTTTTCCCTTCGGGAAGACTTGCCGCAGCTTGCTCCAGGGCCTGATACATAGCCAGCGGATGTGCCTTGGCATGAAACGACAAGCGACCCATGAACAGCACCACCAGGGTGTCGGCATCCGCGCCAATGGCTTTGCGGGCGGCAACCTTCTCCGGGTCGGAGAAAACAAAATCCTTTGTATGAATCCCCAGAGGAATCACCGGCAACTGGATTTCAGGCATCCGCCGCACGCCGAAACGGCTCGCCAGGTACTCTGCCTGCGCGCCCAGTACCCGGCTGACGTTGTTCTTCACAGCGCGACTGGTACATATCACCGCATCCCAGGGTTGTACCGGCGC
Organism: uncultured Porticoccaceae bacterium; assembly: GCA_964469165.1. Classification (GTDB taxonomy): domain Bacteria; phylum Pseudomonadota; class Gammaproteobacteria; order Pseudomonadales; family Porticoccaceae; genus CAYXXZ01. Next base: position 30,236 of record CAYXXZ010000014.1, on the reverse strand, counting down.
CGTCAACAATTCAGTAATGGAGTCCATTGCCCCCGCGCTGGAGGTGGTATGGGTGATTCCGCAAAGGCTCCAGCGGCCATGACCGAATACCGACCGGATCCAGGCCTGCTGGCCAATCCCGGGGCCAGGATGGTAAACGGCCCCAGGCCGCTGCAAACCGGCAAGACTGGTGTCATCCACCACTCTTACCGGCTCGGTGCGTCCAGCGGCACGCACCGCCTGCGCAAAGAGCGGACCAAAGTCCTTGCGGGGCACTTGCGCCCAAAAGGTGTCCGTCCGGCTATATTGCAGGAATCCCCGCAAAAATGACTCGCCAGCAGCGTTGCGCCCCATCAGCCGGGGGCCGCTGGTACTGTACCCTTCCGGATGAAAATAGATGGCAGCAGTCAAGACATTTTCCTCAATGATTTCAATGGGACTTACAAGGCTCTCAGGCTGTTCACCCATTCGAGCTGGCGGGGCAGGCAGATTTTCTTCAAATCATAATTGGCCTGAGCAAACGCCCTGGCATTCGCCCCCAGGCGTTTCCGCTCATCCGGTTCATTCAGCAGGCCGGTAATCTGCCCTGCCAGCGCGGCAGGATCAAAAAAATTCACCAGTCTGCCCGTCTCGCCGTCGACAATGGCCTCATGGAGAGGCGCCGTATCGCTACCGACGATGGCGCACCCCGTGCTCATGGCTTCCAGCAGGCTCCAGCTCAGCACAAAGGGATAGGTCAGGTACACATGCACCGAGGAAACCTGCAACAGGCGCAAAAAATGCTCGTGGGGAATCTTCCCGACAAAATGCACCCGTCTCCAGTCATCCGCGGTGATCGATGACTGCACTTCATCGATGAATACTTGCTTCCAAGTCGTGCCCGGCGGCGCTTTCTGGCCGTAACCCACGCCATCCCCCCCCACCAGTAACACTTGCACTTGCGGGTTGCGCCGCAGGATCTCGGGCAGCGCGCGCATGAAGGTATGATACCCCCGCGTGGGTTCCATGTTGCGATTGACGAAGGTGATGACCGGATCACCACTGCGAAGCTGCGTGGCATTGTTGAGCTTTATGGCCACCTTGCCGTTGGGCCGGAGATGTTCGGTATCGATACCATCGTGAATAACACTGATGCGTGAGCGGAAGGGCTCAGGAAAGGTATTCGCCTGCCAGTGAGTAGGCGAAATGCCCGCGTCGGCAATGTCGAAGTGGAGCATGTTGTTGACATTCTTGAACTTCAAACGGCAGACACCGCCAGGGTCCGTCACCGGAAATTCCGGGTCAAAGCCGACATCGGCGCCTTCCGGCTGGTAATAAAACTCGCAATAGATACCCAGTTTCGCCCCTGGCCACACTTCCTTCAGGAACAGGCTCTCTCCCCATCCTGGATGGGCAATGATAATGTCCGGCTCATAACCCTCGCTTTTCAGTTCAAGCGCCTTGCGAAAGCAGGCTTCCGCGCGAATCGCCTTGCTCTCGATGTCCAGCACCCAGGGGTGAATATCCGCGGCGGTGCCGCGCTGGAGAGTGTAGGGAACCATCCTCACCCCGTTCCAGACAGGATTTCTGACCTTCTGCAAGGTAAGGGCCGTCACGGAAACACCGGGCATTGCAGCAAGCGCGGGGGCCAAATGAATGAATTGGCCGGGAAAGTTCTGGTGTACGAAAAGAATTTTCATGTCATTCTATCAATGGTCGCCGCCCCATCGCCGTTTGGCGATCGGCGGACTGGCCGCAGCAAGTCCTGTCCGTTGCCTGTAAAAGCGAGGCAGTTTACCATCGAACGAAGCATGGCGCTTCACGCCGTCAGTGATGCCATTTCCCATAAACCACGCAGAAAAAATATTCGAAAAATCACATGCGGATTTCACTTATCACAACCTGCAAGAACCGGTTGGAGCACCTGCGCCAGACGTTGCCTGGCATGGCCGCCCAATCAGACACAGAGTTGATCGTCGTAGACTACGGCTGTGAACAAGGCACGGCCCAGTGGCTGCGCTCGGCCTGGCCGAAGGTGTTGTCTATCAAGGTGGACGATGACCCTTCGTTCTGTGCGGCAAGGGCCAGAAATCTCGGTGCGCAGCAAGCGTCGGGGCAGTGGCTGTTCTTCGTCGATGCCGATATCCTTCTCCAGCGAGACCTGGGCAGTTGGGCCAGCGATCAGTTGCAGGCCAGCCATTATTACCGCGCTCCCGAAGCCGCGGGCGTGAACGGATGGGGAACCTTCCTGTGCACCAGGGAAGCCTTCTTCCGGAGCGGCGGCTACGACGAAGCCTTTCGTGGCTGGGGCGGTGAAGACGTAGACTTGTACGAACAACTGGAGGCCCTGGGCGACCAGTGTGTGTGGTTGCCCGACGGCTGCCTGTCTGCCATCAGACACGGTGACAATCTGCGCCAACTGGGCTCACTGCAAAACCGGGGGCAGCGCATCAACATCACCGAGATGTACAGGACGGCGAAGCGGGACATCGTCCGCGAGACGGGAAAACCAATGAATTTTGCCAATCGCACGGCGTTGATGGCACATATCACCCGAACTATCGAAGCCTTCTACGCCAATAGTGAGCGCAATTCGACAACGGTAGAGGTCAGGGTTGCGAGCAATGTCGGCAATGAAGCCAGCTCGGATCTTGTTTTCACCTACGGACTTCGGAAAAACGCAGCCCGTCAGCCAGCACAATAACCGTGACAATTCCCAGAATCCTTCATCAAACTTATGCATCCCTGGCGGAGCTGCCCACCGAGCTCCACGAAAACCGTGAGCGCATTCGCGCCTTGAACCCCGGCTGGACATTGAAATTTTACGATGACGATGCGGTGGAGGCCTATATCGCCAAGCATTATGAGGCCAATATCCTGGCGCTATACCAACGGATAAATCCCAGATATGGCGCCGTGCGGGCGGATCTTTTCCGATACTTGTTGATGTACAGGGAAGGCGGGGTGTATCTGGACATCAAGAGCGCAATGGACAGGCCGCTCGATGACGTACTGCTCAGCAACGAACGCTATGTTTTGTCGTTCTGGCCCCCGGCGCAAGGAGAACCTCACAAATTCTGGGGCAATCACCCCGAACTGCTCAGCCACGATTTGGGTGAATTTCAGCAATGGCACCTGATCGCCGCACCAGGCCATATGTTTTTGAAGGCGGTCATCAACAATGTCTTGACCAATATCATGCGCTACCGTGTTTCCAGTCATGGCGTGGGACGGACGGGTGTTCTGCGCATCAGCGGGCCGATCGCCTATACCCTGGCCATTACTCCCCTGCTGCACAAAGCCCCTCATCGCATGGTGGCCAACCACTGGGAGATAGGCTTGCGCTACAGTGTGTTGAAACAGCACGGGACAAACTTGCGGCCGCATTACTCGACGCTGAGTGAGCCAATCGTCATCCACCCTTAGCTATGCGCGCGGGCAGGGGCAACTTGGACCTGCCCTGTACGGGCAATTCGTGAATTGCCCGTACCAAATCCGATTTCGCGACCCCAAAATCCGGTTTCGTGACGTGGCCTCCGTAGGGGCAATTCACGAAACCGGCTTTATCGGTTCGCGCAATTGTCCCTACCCATACCCAGGCTCTTCCGCCAGTGCCGTACCGACATCCTGGCCGCGCAGAATACGGACAATAAGCACTCCATCATCAACCATACGGTAGTAAATGGCGTGGCTCCCGTAGACACTGGACCGATAGCCAGGTCGCACATGGTCAACGGCAGGATATAAGCAGGGTTGATTCGCGAGTTGTTCAAAGCGAGCCTGCATACCCGTTGCGTAAGCGTCAGCTTGCTCCAGACCGAATGTCAGAGCACCGTACATGTAGATGGACTCAAAGTCCTCGTCAGCACGTTTACTGAGCCTATATCCGACCATCCGCTTTTAGCCTCTCCCTGGCTGCGCCGCGAATGTCATCCGGTGTGCGCTCGCTGACCCCACTCTGCTCACCCTCAACGAGGGCAGCGCGAAGTTGCGCTATCCCGGCGTTACGCTCCTGATCACGCCGGATCAAATCGCGGAAGTACTCGCTATCGTTGGTAAAGTCACCACTGGTGATACGTGCCTTGACCCAATCGTTCTGCTGGCCAGTCAACGTGATGGTCTTGCGTACTGTAGTCATACTCCAGCCCTCTCATACCGATAAATCATACTATTGGCGTAAAATAGCATACGAAATATCTTTCGACGAGTGCATGACGCGCCTCCACAGGGGCAATTCCCGAAACCGGCTTTATCGATTCGCGCAATTGCCCCTACCCAAAAATTTCATGACGCTCTCAAACCCCGATCTCCTAGATACGCAGATTTTTCAGATATGTCACAAGCCTGCCCGCCCTATCGGGAGACAGCGGTGTGCCTTCAGCATTCGCTTCAAGCGGTTCATCCGGCCCGGAGGTGAGCCTGTCAATCCTGTCGACGGGAAATCCCGTTCTCAGCAACTCATCCGTCTGGACCACCAGAATAATATGTTCGACCTGACGATTGAGCAGCAGAGCCAAACCACGCCGGTACAGTCCCTGCAAGGGAACGGGGATTTCCTCGCCACGGCTGTCCAGGGTCAGAGAGTGGCTGGTCAGGTAACAGTGCCGGCCGTCGGCAAGTATTTCACGCTGCCGCGCCCTGGCCGAGGCAAAGGCTTCATTGCCTCCCACATAAACCTCCACGGGGACGCGGCCATCACCGCCGCCCATGACCCGGCGTACAAATTCCGGCACATGGCTTTTGGAAATAGCGGCGCCCCCCAGCAGGGGCGAATAATTCAGTTCATTGATGATGGCGCCGTTTTCGGTCCAGGAGCGGGAGATGTCCGGGGTGATGATATCGACACCCGCCACTTCCAGGTTGCACAGCTGCGTCGCCCGCAAGGCGGCATCCAGATTGTGGGGATGGATACAGTGGCTGACGTCTTCATCGACACCACCATCGGCGGTGGATTCAATGGCCCGCAATGGCACCAGCTCACCCGACTGCGGGACACTGTCCATGGTAAAACCCGCGGCCCGCATCGCCATGACCGCCAATTCATCGCCGGGAAAAGGCTCCGTTCTCAACCAGGAGGGCTTGGCGCTTTCCTCCTCATTGGCAATGGCAATCAATTCCGCGACGCTGTGAACACCGTCGCCGGCCACAGATTTCGGCAACCGCTTGACCGCGTACAGAAGACGGCCGCTGGCGACGAAAAGACGATGACAGATACCGTTCGCCTCACGCTCGACAATAACCTTCCCGCTACGAGAGGCCTTTTTGGCACGTCCATACGCATGCGCCAGCTCCTCCTCCGAACGGATACCAACGCTTACTCCTTCCCCTCTGTCGCCGTCCACGGGCTTGACCACCACCGGCCAGCCCAGCTTGCCCGCCAGTTGACCAGCCTCCTTCACGGAACCGGCCAAGCCGTGTACCGGCACAGGCAGCCCCGACATACGCAGAACATCAGCGGTCCACACCTTGTTCTGGGCCAGGCGGGAGCCGCTGGCCGCATCACCGTCCGTGGTACTGCGGTTGACCTGCCGAGACCGGCTGCCCCAGCCAAGCTGATAGACACCTCCACCAATATGCAGGAAAGGCACGCCCAGTTCATGGGCGGCGCCGAGCACGTGAATCGTTGACTTGCCGGACATGCCCCTATTGCGCAAGGTCGCAATTAATCGCCGTGAAACCATCTCCCGCAAGGGCTCCACCCGATCCGCGTGAACAGGGCTGCGCAACATATTGGCGACGATTTTCGCCGTTTCGGCATACGCGATCTGGTAGCAGCCCTTGTCGATATGATGAATATGCGGCACACCGATCCGCACTCGCCAGGCATTATCGTCGCCACCACGCTCTACTGCAGCGATATATCCCGCATCAAATGCAGGAAGGCCTGCCGCCTGGAACAATTCACGGCCAAGCAGCATGCCGCGCCACGCGATCCCGGCAATAACGGCCTGATCCGCGGACTTCAACACCCTGTCAGGTGCCTTGCATGCCTCGATTTCCAGATTGAAGACTGCGCTCAGATCCCGATCCAGCCGTTCGAGATCGACGTTACCCGGATATTTCATGGCAAGCCCCATGAAACGCAGGGGCTGACGTGCCAGCCACGGGGGCACATCGGGTGTTGCAGTTCCGCCCAAGTCCATGGCGGACGGGGAACCGTTCGTTGCAGGAGCATTCACCAACGCCGGTGTCTTTGGAGCGGCAAACTTAAACCTGTCCGCCATGTATTTCGTCAGCTCTCCACGCACGATCTTGCCCAGCTCATTGCGCGGGATTTCCTCAACAACCGCCACTGCGCCGGGGCCGCGGATACCGAGCCGGCCACGGGCAAATGTCAGTAATTCCTGCTCTGACACCCCTGTTCCAGAGTGGAGGGTGACGGCGCATACAGGTACATCCTGGTGAGTTTCGTGCCGTAGCGGTACGGCTGCGGCTTCACGAACCGCCGGATGGGAAAGCATTACATTCTCGATCTCAGCCGGGTAAATATTGATGCCGTCCTTGATCATCATCTGGTCCGCACGACCATAATGAATCAACTGACCGCCATCCGTGAGTTTTCCCAAGTCCCCAGGGAAAAACCAACCTTCCCGAAAAAACTCTTTCGTGGCTTTCTCATTGCCCAGGTACCCGTTGATCAGGCCCGAACTTCTGACACGGATCAGGCCAATGTCCTCCACCGGCAGCGGCTCCAGTGTCTCGCGGTCTACAATCTCCAGTTCCACGCCTGACAAAGGTATACCAACCGTTCCAGAATAGGTATATACCTCAGGCGGGCCCGCAAGAGTAAGTCGCCCGGTCTCATTGGAACCATAGCTCACATAGAGATTCGAGCACAGCAAGCGGCGGATGCGCTCTCTCAGTCCGGCGCTCACGGTGGCTGTGCTCAATGCCAACCCCCTGATCGCAGAAAGCCTCATTGACGTGTCATCGGAGAGGTTGGCCAGCATGCTTTCAACATGAAACGGGGTCGCTCCCAACAGGGTGAATTTCCGTTGCTGGCACAACCGAATCGGACTTACGAGATTGGACTCGATAAGGCCAAAAGCGGCCCCCGCCGACAGCATTGTCAACAAACGATGCTTGGCATTAGAAAAATCCAGATGGGACAACTCAAACCAGCGATCCGCCGTGACGATTCGGAGACTGGCCACTTCCATTTTATGCCTTGCCCGTTGCTGGGCATGAGTCACGGGGAGCAACTTTGGCTCCCCCGTGGTGCCCGAACCGGTAATCAGCAGCCAGGGAGCATCGGGAATCTCCGGCATGATGTCTTTGCGGATTTCGCAAGGAACCTCCGTGAGAACATCGTAATCCACGGCGATACTGGGTATGCCCGCACCGAAACGCTCCGGATGATCAGAGATGAGCACAGAAGCTTCCACCCGCGCCGCCATTTCCTCCCGCTGGAGCGGTGTTGAACTGCGCGGGACCGAATGGGTCGTGGCGCCCAGGCGAATCAGACCCAAGATCACCAGCGCCAGGGTGATTTCATTGGCGCAGGTCACTGCCACCACCATTCCAGAACCCACACCCTGGTCGTGCAGATACTGGGCACATTGCCATGTCAGCTGATTCAGTTCTCGATAACTGATTTCGCGATCGGACACTATCAGCGCAGTTTCATCAGGTGTGGACTGCGCGTATTCGATGAGGTCGAGGGTAATATTTCGATTGTCGGACATCTGGCAACTTCACTTTTATTGGTAGATGCTCCGCCAGGGAAGACTCCTGCCGCCATCGCCGGTCCAGGTCGGAAATACCTCCGTTCTCCCACATCTGAACAGCAAGCTGCTATCGTCTGGCGGTCCTTATCACAAGCCAAGCTCGGCGTTCATCAGCCGTGCCATTTCAGCTCTGATCAATTTCCCTTGCTCGGTGCGAGGAATTTTTTCGACTCTGACTATACGCTTGGGGGCTCTAAAACCCAGGCGGGCCACAGTGTACTCGGTAAGTTCGGTCTCGGAGGCTTCGACATCGTCGAAGAGCTCCACCGCGCACACAGGAATATCCTGATGCAACGTGGAACGCATCGGCATGGCAGCAGCATCCCGTACTGCCGGATGGCTGCAAATGATCGATTCGATTTCCGCCGGATAAATGTTGACTCCATTCAGAATCATCATGTGATCAGCGCGACCGCAATAGATCAGCTCTCCGTCATCAGTGAGCTTGCCGAGATCGCCCGGCAGAAACCAGTATCCCTGCAAGGCGCGCTTCGTAGCCTGCTCATCGTCAAGGTATTCTCTTATCACGCCGGGAGTCGCTATTCGCACCAGGCCGATGACACCGGCGGGTACTGTAACGCCTTGAGTATCCACCACATCGATCGCTACACCGGCATAGGGCTTGCCTATCGAGCCTGATACAGTAAAAACGCCGGGGGGAGAGGCATCGGAAATCGGGCCCGTCTCATTGGTGCCATAACGCACATAAAATCTCTCACTGAGATGACGCGCCACACGCTGCCGCAGTCGATCACTGACGGTTGACCCACCGGTCACCAACGCCCGCAGAAAATCCAGTGCTCTGCCGGGCTGCACAACAGGCGTCCCCTCGACGTGCTTTATCAACTGTTCGAGGTGAATGACTGCGGTATACAGAATGGACACTCCGTTGCTACGGCAGAAATCAGCCACGTCGCCACGCACGATTGAATAAAACGAGACAGAGGCGCCACATAACAGGGCATGCAGATACTGTATCTTTGCCACCTGAAAATCGATGTGGATCAGCGTTGCCACACAATCACCGGAAGAGAGAGGTATTCCTTTGTCGAACAGGGACACCCTCTCCAGAAAAACACGATGACTCAATGGAATCAACTTTGGGCTGCCGGTAGAGCCCGACCCTGCGATGATCAGCCAGGGTGCGTTGGGCTGATCATCGCGGACCGTCACATCGATACGCACAGCCGGGTCATTGATAACCGCCAAGTCGATGATCAGTAGCGGCAGTCCACCGCGATGACAATCATGTCGATCAGAGGCAACGAAACGCACCCGCGCCCGAGCCATCATTTCAGATTTCTGCAGCTGCGGATAACTGCCCGGCACCGAGAAAACCGTCGCCCCGAGCCGCGCAGTGGCCAACATTGCTATCAGCACAATCAGTTCACTGGTGAACGTAAGGGCAATGACATCTCCAGCCCTGACTCCCTGGCCATGCATGAGCGCCGCGGCTCGCCACACCAAAGCGTCCAATTGCCGGAAACCAAGATTTTTACCCGGCAAGCGCACCGCCACAGCACTTGGTTGTCTTCGTGCCTGTATGCTCAATACATCGGTCAAATTGGGGTTTGGCATTGATAATACCTTTGCAATGGCCAGTATGGTCTTTCCTTGATCGTGTCTACTTATTTATGTATGTAGCGGTACAGGATATTCAAACAAATCGGTTTCGAATGGATCTATTCCTGTCACGTCCATCAAGCCTGGTCGAACATCCATGAGCCCTGCTCTTTGCGTACATGAACGACGTCCTCCGGCACGCGGTCGTAATGACGGTCGCTACCGGTCAGGTTGATGAGTATGCGCGTATCGGGGTCGAGCATGCCCGCTCTCGCCTGGTGGATCACACCGGCAACCGCAGTCGCCGCAGAAAAGCAGATATCGATTCCTTCCAGTTCCATGACCAGCGTCCGGGCTTCACGGATATGCTCCTCTGAAACGGCCAGGAAAGTACCATTGCTCTCTTTGACGATCTTGCGCATATACGGATAAACCCTGCTTGGATCGCCACGCAATATCGCCTTGGCAATACCTTGAGGGCTCTCTACGATATGACTTTTGGCGATGGTTTCGGCACCCTCCTCCCATGCCTTGACCATGGGGCTACATGAAGCTTGCTGCACACACATCAGCCGCGGAAGCTGTGCCGAAACACCCATATCGAATAGCTCCTTCGCTCCCTTGTAGACACCGTAAACCCCCATGGCACTGGATACCGCCTGGACATACCAATCAATGGGCCCCTTCACCTGATCCACCGCCTCCAGCCACGCAAGTTTGAGGCCTTCACGGCGTCCCAGGTTGAAGAAGCCTCGTTCCGATGTATGACCGTGCTCATTGGCAAACTCCGCGGCCACGTTGAACGCCTCGGCAAAACTGGCGTCATGCAGGATGTAATGAGTAATCTGTGACGTGGACTCGTAGTTGACTCGATTGCGAAACTCACTGCCGGTGAACAGGCTCATTTTCAGATTGGGAATCAGTGTAATCTGGTGAGCATACGCGGTGGAACTATTACCAGTGGAAGATGTACAGAAATGGCTGACACCGCTCTCATACAGGTAAGGCAGTGAAACAGCGGCCATCCGATACTTGGTGGTACCAGTAGGGTTTGTGGTCTCATTCTTCAGAAACAATTGTGCCAGCCCCAGATACTCGCCCAGCTCACCTGCATGAATGGTTGGTGTCATTACCGCCTTGGTTGGCAACAGCTCTCTGTCGCAGACAGGGAGCAAATCGAAATAACGTTCGTAAGGGTTATCCGAATCCCGTAGCTCAGCTGCGCTCAAGTCGAAAAAAGCCTCCGTCATGCCGCCGCAGGCGGGACAGAAAGGGGAATAGGGAAACTGTGGTTCAGCTCGGCAGAGTACGCACTGAACGCGGAATTTTTTCATCATGCCGATGCAAACCTCTGTAGTGATAAAAAGTTGTACTGGCCGCTGGAATGACCCTGCATTTCATCTGCGAGCGCGACGGCGATCCCCGCACACAACAATACCCCCTTCGAACCACTGCCAGTAGCAGAAAAGACATTGTCATAACCCGGCAGCGAACCAACCATCGGCAGACCATCCGGGGATGCGGGACGGTATCCCGCTTCGTGAGCAACCACCTCGAGTTCCACCCCGGGAAGCATGGTGCTGATATTGTCCAGCACGTGCCGTCGGCCGGCCTCCGTCACTCCCGGCTCCAGGGCAGGATCCTCACGGGTGCCACCCAGCCAGTAAAGATCATCCCGATATTGATAAAGGCCCGTCAGCCCACGGGTAATGTCCCATGGGAAAGGCTTTCCGGCAACCCTGACAACCAGCATCTGCCCCTTTATCGGGCTGACAGCGACAGGAAAGCCCAGTTGTTCAAAAAAATCACCCGCCCAGCAACCGTTGGCAATCACCAGGGTTTCGCAAGGTTTACGGAGGCCATTGACCTCAATATGTGTGATCCGGCCAGCATCGCGGACAAGCGTGCGCGGTGTGCTTTTTTCATGGCGGGCGCCGAGCCGCACGGCAGCTGCCAGCAATGCCTGGCCATAAAGACGGCTGTCCACCACGGCATTGCCACGGGTCAGCAGCCCGCCGACAACACTGCCACTGACCCTCGGCTCCAGCGCACACACCTGATCAGCCTCCAGCCACCGCGCCTCAAAACCGGGGCTCATATCATACAGCCCCTGCATCTGGCGAAGTTTCGCCACTTCTTCTCCGTTGAATGCCACAAACAGCCGGTCGATGACTCTCAAACGGTAATCGATGCCGGACAACTCCTGAATCCGGTTCGCATGCTCGAAATGATAACTATGACAAGCGAGCTGAAATTGCTCCATCTCGCCTGGGATACCTGGACCGTGCAGCGGGTTGATACCACCTGGATTATGATCGGATGCGCGAAAAGGCTGCGAGAAATCATCGTAAACAACAACGTCCATCCCCCGCGTTGCAAGCAAGTAAGCCAGCCAGGCACCTGTAAGGCCGGCACCCAAGATCGCAACGCTATTCACCAAACGTCCCTCCGCACTCTAACCAGGTCTCATATCGAAACCACACACACCGATTATTGACAAGGTACGACCACAAGCTCCTGATGATCAAACCTTACCCTCTAGTAACTTCAGCACAGCCTGCCGGATTGCCGAACCGCTGGCATCCACAAGAAGCTCGGCGGCAAACTCCCGCGCCAGGTCGGCACAAGTGTCCGTCAGGGCCGAATCATCCGGCAGCGAAGCGATCAGCGCAAGATCCACATAATCGATATCCACACCGTTGGCTACTATTTCTCTGGGTGTGACGCTGATCAACACGATATCGGCACGCTTGTCATGGAGTGCAATGCGCAGCGCTCTGCCGGACTCCAGGCCTGTGGCGGTAACGGGTCCATGGTTCTGATAAACCCTCCCTCCGCCCGCAAGGCTGAACATTTTGTGCTGTTGACGGATCACTGACACCAACTCGCGACACAAAGCCTGACTGGCGGCGGCGCCTCCCACCACCAGCACGACAGGGACACGCAAATCCAGCCTGGTACCCGCGGTGAGATAATCCAGCAAAAGCTGCGGATCTTGCGGGTGTGTCATTGCCGGATTGGAATTGATTTCACAAATCCCGCACTCCACCGTCAACCATGACTGACTGATATCCTCGATCAACAGATCAACGCCGGCGATGTCGAGTCCGACGATATCTGCCGCGCGCTCAGCAAGACGCAAGTTGTCCGGGTGCGCCGCTCCGGTCACAATCTCGAAGGTGCCGCCCGTCGATATATTGGAATTGCTTCGCAGCAGGATCGTTTTTCCGGAAGGCGGAGCATCTGTCTTGGTATACCCTTGGCTGGCCAACGTATTCGTCACCAGAGGATCATCAACAACGGGGAAGGCGTACTTTTTGTATTTGGGATCCCGCTGCCTCTTTTCCCTCGCCTGATGGATCAATTCGGCGATACTGTCGACACCATTGCCAACAATGTGAGCTGGCATCCTTTTCATCACCCAACGGGCCTTGCCATCTACTACGACAATACGGTGGTCGTAACCGGGAAGGTGCCTTTCCACAAGTACCGCCCCGTGGTGATGCGCCTGTTCGAATGCCGCCAGCAATTCCGCCTCACTGTTGATGCCAGCCGTAACCGCCGTACCCTTATCTGTTTTCTGTGGTTTGACCACAACGGGGAACCCAATTGCGGCGGCGGCCTCTTTCGCCGCCTGAAGCGAGCTGACCGTGCGTTGCTCTGGCACGGGCAGTGCGTGGTCGGCGAGCAAGCGGTTGGCGGTTGTCTTGTTGGCGGCGACAAATGTGCCGATATAGCTGGTACGGAACGACGAGAAGCGCCACAGCGCTCTCTGGTGGCGACCGTAACCAAATATATGGCCGGAAAAATACTCGCCACTGCGCCGCACAGGGACACGATTGCGACGGGCAAGCTCAATGAGCCACAGCGCGGTGTCACTGGGCATCAGGTCTTTGGTCCTTTCCTCAAGCACAGCGAGACCGGAGCGGATATGCTCACTATCCAACGTCTGATCAGTATCCTTCGCAAGACTGGAAAACAGATATTGGAACGCCATCTTCAGTACAGCGACGGTAGCGTGCTCATCGTAAAAGGGATATTCGATGCTTCTCCCCCTGACACAAGGTATCAAAAGCAGCTGTTTCTCTTCATTGGCCACTCGCCGAGCAGCTTCCAGATATTGCGCGAGCCGCACAAGCAGCACGCTCAGCCCTTCATTGCCATTGCGTTTGGCATCGGATTGCAGTAATCCCGGCACTGAGCTCTCGGCAAGGATTGTGTCCAGCGTTTCAAGAAACTGCCGGTTGCAAGCGGATAACCTGCTCATGGGTTGCGGCCAATCGAGTTGCAACCTCAGGTTTGGGTAGCGAAATCCGTTGACATCTCGCTTCCAGATATTCGGAAATTTTTTGATCATGACGAATCAGCCCTCGACGCAGGGCCTTGCAGGCATGATCATGAAGCACCCCTGCCAGCAATCAGCGCCTCGCGCCGTGCAATTGTCGCGCAAACGAAATCCAATCGCTGCTGAAGCTCCGCTACGGCCACCGGCACTTCTATGATCCGCCGCTTGTCCATCACCACATGGGCGAAACCCGTTATGGCCGCATGATGCTTGAGCCGCACAAAGGGGTTGAAGTTGCGCCCGACCTTTTTTTGCCGGTCACCCTCTACCTGCTGCAATGCCAGCCCTCCCCATGGCAGAAGTATCACGTAATCATAAGCCTTGATCCTCTGCATGCAGGCCGCAAAAAAAGCCCGGTTGGTCTCCCTTCCCAGGCGGTGCTCAAGGCCGCGATGACACCAATAGTGAAGCAGATCGATAGCGCAGCGATCGGCCACGAACTGTTGGTGTTCATCCTCCAGGGCAGACTTATGACGAAAAATTGCCAGAAATTCCTCCCGCCAGACGTCAGCCGACTTTTCCGCAAGTCTGCGGAGATCAAAAAAATCATCAAAGTATTCATCGATCAACGGCAAATCGAAGTGCTCCCCCAAGGCCGCCGCCAAGGTGGATTTGCCTACACCAACAGTTCCAGACAGAACAAGCTTCAAGGTTTCTCCTATAGGGGTCGTATCGATTATTTTTTAACCAGCGATCTTCCCACTGGGGCGGGAAAAGTATAAGCCCTTCTTCATTCATATTGTTATTTGTAGAATGTGCTGAGCAGCAAAAGGAGTTTGCCATGCCAAGAAAAACAAGGATGTACCTGCCAGGTATTCCAGCTCATATCGTCCAGCGGGGAAACAACCGCTCTGCCTGCTTCTTCAGCAACGATGATTACCTGATATACAAGGAGTTTCTGAGCGAAGGGTTAAAGCGCTATGGCGGCCAGTTACATGCCTATTGCCTGATGACCAACCATGTTCATCTGCTGATAACCCCCTGCGAGAAAGAGACAATTTCGCTGGTTGTACAGCATGTTGGCCGACAATATGTACAGTACATCAACAGAACCTATCACCGTAGCGGTACCCTGTGGGAAGGGCGCCACAAAGGGAGCCTGATAGAAGCCGATGCCTATTTGCTGCGCTGTTACCGGTATATCGAGCTGAACCCCGTGAAGGCGGGAATGGTGGATGATCCAGGCCAGTATCGCTGGTCCAGCCATCGGGCAAATGCCCTGGGCGAGGCAGACTCCCTGGTCAGTGCTCACCCTGTTTATCAAGCCCTGGGCGTGGAACGGGCCAGCATTTACCGGGAACTCTTCAAGACCGCCATGCTGCCGAGGGATGCCCACGAGATCAGCCATGGTATAGAGCGAAACCATCCCGTGGGGAGCGACAGGTTCAAGGGGCAAATTGAAGAAACGCTGGGCAGAAAGCTTGGAACGGGCAAGCGGGGCAGGCCGGCGAAAGGCAGAAACATGGCTGATCAATAAATAACCGTTACGACCCCTTTAAAAGAAAACCTCATCCAGGGTGCGGGCATCGAGAATATTGTCAGCCCATCGCTCCAGTTCATCAGTAGAGGCCTTTTTCAGGCGTTCGGTGGTTGTCGCATCGAGTGGGCCGAAGCGTCGGGTGAGCTGGCGGATCAGAACGTTAAGCTCACCCTCCTGCCTGCCTTCACGAATACCCTGTTGCACACCTTGCTGCATCCCCTGCTCCAAGCCTTCATTTCTCAAGCGTTCGCTCCAGGTCGTCATGATCTGGTTCTCCTCCACATAGCTTTCGGCGTAAAGCCGCTGTTCATTATCATCCAGCTGAATGTAAGTGTCGACGAAGTCCACATATTTGATGCGCCTTTCCAGGTTGGGTTCCAGCGTGAGCAGTCCGCGGATGGTCTGGGCGTAGATTTCCACCTTGCGCTCACGGGGCCACCGCATGTTGGGCAGGTTGAGGCGAGCCACCAGGTTGTCGCTATCCAGGTAGTGTTCGACGGGCACGTCGGGCAGCACACAAGCCAGATAGTTGAACGACAGGTAACTGTGGCGTTCGCTACCCAGATTCAGGTTGCGGCGGATACGATCACTGCCGCGCAGGAAGATCACCACCGGCACCACATGCTCGGTACCGAGCATTTCCGCCAGGCTGGCGCAGTAGACAATCAAACGATGGATGGAAAAACGTGCCGGATCACTCTCTTCTTCCAGCAGGAACAACAGAGCCTCGCGCCGACCATCGGGCCACTCCACCAACAAGGGCACGTCCAGTTCATGGAAACGGTCGCCGAGACGGCTCTTGAGTTGCTCCTGGCGGATCGGCGTGATGGTCACGCCTTCGTCGAGACTCTCGGCTTCCTCGGGAGCGAAAAACGCCAGCGCCTGACGCGGGTAATCGAGAATGAGGTTTTTGAAGTTCTGGTCGTGGCTGAAGGTGCCCGCCATGGCGCCCGTCTCCCTATCCTTGGGTTGGGCCTCTATTCTGGCTGCTGCTTATGGCTAAATCAATATCATGAGCAAGTCTGTCATTCATGATCCAGCCCTGTGCAGAATTTTTACTCTGATCCCGATCTCAGGCAGAAAGCTTGGAACGGGCAGGCGGGGATAGGCCGGCGAAAGGCAGCAACATGACTGATCAATAAATAACCGTTACGCCCCCTTTATCCGTCCGACTTTCGTACGGGCAATTCATGAATTGCCCCTACATCGCGGTGGTTTGCAGGTGACGGCCCGCAGCTCTGGGAAACGAAAAAACCCCGCCTCCGGTAAGAGGCGGGGTTTTGATTTGGTATCCTCAGGCCCAGGGTTATGGGCCGGGGAAAGATGGGTATCGCTTGCGTTCAACCCATCCTGTAGACCTGAACCTTATGCAAGATTGAAGTCTGTTTCGACCAGGTGAGCGTCGTTGAAGACACCAAGGATCCGGAGTTCACCGGCGCTGATGGTGTTATCAACTCCGTCGTTTTCCACGTAGTAGTACAACGCGGTGTTGTTAGTACCCTGTACAGAGAACAGAGCACTGTCAGCCGCATCAGCCGTTCCGAGGAAGTTGTTGAGGTACACCAACATGGTGTCGAAGCTCGTCAGATCAGCATCGGTCAGGCCGGTATTGGTGTATACCGCCAAGCCGGTAGTGCTGCCAGCCAGTTCCAGGTTGAAGTTGTTGACCTCCGCATCTGCACCATTCAGGGCAGCGAACAGATTCTCCATGACCCGAACGGTGTCATCACCGGACTCGAAGCCGTTGATGATGTCGAAGCCGGTTTCCTGACCTGTCAGGGCACCGTCATCACCGCGAGCGTAAACGACCATATCACTGCCGCCACGACCCAGGTTGATGACATCGGCACCAGCGTTACCGCGGATGGCATCGTCACCGTCACCGCCTGTGATGGTGTCGGCGCCAACACTGCCATAGATCTGGTTGTTGCCATCGTTCGGCGCAGCACCTTCTACATCACCAATAGTGATGGTCAGGCCGGTGGAGCCCAAAGGTGCTCCGTTGATTGAGACCTCCTCACCCTCAACAATTTCGCTAATGCTCTTGACAGCATTGGACACGCCGGTGAAATCAAGAATCTTGTCACCGCCGGCAGTGGTGCTCACCGAGTGGTAACCCGCGTCCTCGAAGTTGCTCTCACCAGTGACCTGGACACCAGCACCTGTCAGCACCAGATACTCAACGTTGGAGTTTTGCTCGAAGTTGGCATCAGTCATGACGTCGGCATTGGCTACTTGAACTGTGTCGATACCGGTACCACCGTCGACGAGATCCAATGCTCCCATATGAGCGAAGCTGATCACGTCGTTACCAGCGCCTGCCCAGACAGAGTCATTGCCCGAACCAACATTGATAACGTCGTTGCCCGCACCACTTACGACAATGTCAGCGCCCCCATATGTGGTAATGGTGTCATCACCCGCGCCAGCGGTAACAATGTTGTCACCGTCACCAGCGTCGACCCAGTTGTTGCCACCACCAGCGTGGATGACATCGTTGCCGTCACCGCCGTAGATGGTGTCATCTCCGGTGCCAGCACCGCCGATCACGCCACCCTCAAGAGCGGTACCATCACCGTAGATGGTGTCGTTACCGTCGCCGCCGCTGATGCTGTCATTACCAGCACCGCCAATGACGCTATCGTTACCTTCGCCAGCATAGATCAGATCGTTGCCTGCACCGCCATCGATGAAGTCGTTGCCTTCACCAGTGACGATGTAGTCATCACCGTTACCGCCATAGACGTAGTCATCGCCTTCACCGGTGAAGATATCATCGTTGCCGTCACCGCCATAGACAGTGGCATCGCCTGTGGTATCCCAGAGATCGACCGTGTCGTTGCCGGCACCAGCATCGACCCAGTAGTCCTCACCCCAGTAGTCGCCGTGGAAGTAGTCATCACCGGCGTTGAGGATGTAATGAATTACGCCACCCTCATCGTTCTCACCTTCCATTTCCTCCAGCTCATCGTTGCCGATGCCGGTTTCAACAGTGGCGACGTTGTTGAGGAAATCCCAGTTAGTGCCCAGGCCTTCCATGCGCACGGCGCTACCGGTAGGACCGGTAAAGTCGTTCTGGGTGAAGATCAGGCGCTCGATGTCCTGAATGAAGGCATCGTTGAACTGGTCTTTCAGATCCTGGTTGGGGTTGTTGGGTGCGAAACCAACGTACAGGGTATCGACGTCGTCGCCATAGTCACTACCGCCACCATCCGCGAAGTCCGCGGCCTGGATATGGGACAGGCTCTGAGCGTAGAAATTGTCGTCGAAGTCGTCCGCGCCCTGCAGATGGTCAGCATTGGCGGTGAACAGCAGGCTGGTAATAACGTGGATGCTGTTCAAGCCAGTGTTGTAGTCTTCGCTGGTTGCAGGCTGGCCATTGACGTAGATTTCAACGTTGGCGTTGCCTTCGATCACCACATCGTTGGTCGCATCGTGAACACTGTCATCGAGGGTGATGTTGAGACGGCTACCCGCGGGCACGTTCGGATCAACCTTGATGTACAGGGTTGCAGAACCGGTGGTCTGGTCGATGACGCGGTCGGTCAGCTCGATGCTCCAGGTAACAGCGTTGTTGCTGTCGGACTGCAGCACGATGTTTTCCAGGCCCACGACATTGCGCAGATCGGCAGCGGTGATGGTGGCGCCATCCTTGACGATCAGGGTGTCTTCAATGGAGTTGTTGGCGCTACCGTCGTCGAAGCGAAGGATGGCGCGGCCATTGATGGAGTCGTCGTCAGCGATGACCACATCCTTGATATTGCCACCGTCAAGGGTGAAGGTGCGGCCAGTTGCACTGTGCAGGCTCACATCGGTGATGTCGACAACCATCTGACCTTCCGGCTCGAGCCAGAAGTAGACTTCGTCGTCGGCGGGTACAGTGCTGGGATTGAGATCGCTCTCATCCACACCCCTGATCGCCTGATCGCTATCATCCGGCGTGCTCAAGTCGGTGTTCACGCCGTCGATGGTGTTGACCCCGTTCTTAGTAAACAGCCACTGTTCGAAGTCGCTACCAAGAGGACCCTGATCATAAACACCAGCTTCGAAGTTGGCCTTGACCAGATTGTACTCGGCGCGGCTCATGCCCTGAGACAGCTGGTTGGGAGCGAGAACACCATTGATGGTCAGTTCGAGCAATTCGGCGCCATTGGCATGACGGGTGATAACGGTAATGTCATTGCCGTTGGCGGTGTCGAACAGCTCTTCGGTGAGCACCAGCTGGATATTCTGGTTGCGCAGGTCGAAGTTCTCGATACCGGTAACGCCGCCGGTTTCGGATCTACCGACCAGAACCAGGGAAGCGTCAGTGTCGCCGTCGCCAACACCTTTCTCATTGGTGAGGATCAGGGTGTCGTTGCCAACGTTGGACTCGCCTTCGGCATCGCCGCGGATGATGTCATCGCCAGTGAGGTGCTCGGCTTTGAGGCTGACGGTGTCGTCGCCTTCGCCCATGGTAACGTCGAGGTAGTGGTCGCCTTCGACACGGAGGAAGTCGTCGCCAGCGCCGCCATCGAATACGGTGTATTCATCGTCGATGGTGTTGTCGATGTTGCCGGAACCAACACGGGCACCGTCGATCAGCGCTACGTCGTCGCCATCGCCCATGGTGATGGTGTGAACGCCGTCGCCCTGGATGACCAGAGTGTCGTTGCCGTCACCGCCGTCGAAGACGACATTGTTGTCGTTTTCCAGACGCACGATCGCAAAGTCGTCGCCAGCGCCAGCGTCAATGGTGGGAGCACCGTCTACCCACATGTGCAGGATATCGTCGCCATCACCCAACTTGATGTCGTAGTCGCCGATGCTGGCGATGTCTTCACCGTAATCGCCGACTTCAAAGCCGCCAAGAGTGGTGATTTCGCCATTGACCAGCTTGACGCCAAAGTCGTCGGTGTCATGAGCAGGCTGTTGCCAGTCTTCGCCCTCGCCAGTAGCAGCGAAACCGTTGATGGTAACGAAGTCGTTGCCAGCGCCGGCATCAACGGAAGTAACGCCGTCATAGGCAGGCAGGGTGAACAGGTCGTCAACGTAGCCGTTGATGTCCAGGGTATCGTGACCGTCGCCCAGGGCGATTTCCTGCAGGCCGATAACGTTCAGTTGAACGCGGTCGTTACCTTCACCGGCGTCGACGGTCTGGTGACCGGCGAGCAGGTAGGTGTAGGTTTCGTCGGCGAAGTCTTCACCTTCACCCGACCAGTAGCTCTCGGAATGTACGCCTACGCGGAGATCGTCATTGCCGGTGCCCAGATCATAGTTGCCGTGGCCATCTTCGCCATAACCACCCACGTCGATGTTATCGTCGCCCTGGGCGCCGATAACGGTCAGGCCATCCTGGGTGTCAGTGATCCAGAAGGTGTCATTACCAGTACCGCCAACGATCCAGTTCAGTCCCTGTGCATAGAGATCCAGGGTCAGATCGGCTTCCAGAGCACCGGCGTCAACCAAGTTGACGTTGACGTCGAGGTAGTCTTCGACTTCCAGGTCGGCATCGCCATCGATGATCACGGTGTTCAGGTATTGACCGGCCCACAGATCCACCAGGTAGTTGAAGGTGGTGTCGTTGGGCTGACCGGTACGGGTCGCGGAAGTGATGTTGATCTGGTCGACGTGGGAATCCCAGCCACCTTCGGTATAGAACTCGACGTAAGAGCCATCGACTTCGGACAGGTACAGATCGACGATATCGTCATCGCCACCCAGGCTCAGGGACGCATTGGAATCGTAGCTGTAGTAGTGTTCCAGGTCGGTATCGATGATGCGGATATCGGTGCCGTTGATATTCTGGATATCGTGGAACTGAACGTAGGCATCTTCACCGTGGCCGGTGGTCTGGAAGGATTCCAGGGTGTTGTAGCCGTCGGCGTTGGACAGGTCGATTTCAATGGCTTCACCATTGAAGTTCGGCGCATTGACACGAATGGTCTCGATACCGTTCAGGGTAGGCGCGGCAAAGAAATCATTGGAACCCTGGATGGAGATGGACAGCGTATCGTCGCCAGCGCCGCCATTCAGGTCGTCACCGGTTTGCAGAGTAGCCTGGGTTGCGGTGAAGAGGTCGTCGCCGCTGCCAGCGGTAATGTTGTCTTGGTTGGCAGTGAGAACGTAAGTTTCAGCGGGATCGATCTGCAGTTGGGCGATAGCGTCTTCTACGCTCAGGCCTTCTTCCTCGATCAGGCGGAAGAGTTCCTTGGCTTCGTCCGGGTCGTTGCCGCCGTAGGTGAAGGCGTACCAGGTACCGGCTTCAACCTTGGCTTCGAACAGCGCCTTGTCAGCCAGAAACGCGGGATCTTCGCTGGGGTTGTTCTTGAGGTTGTTGATCATGTTGAGCATGGTCTGGCCCGGGCCCTGGGCATTCCATACGCTCACCCAGTGGTCGAGACCATCTGCATCAGGCGCGCGGTTCAACACGTTCTGATAGATTTCGGCAACAGTCTGCTCGACAGTGAGGGATGCGCCGTAATTGGCCTTGGCCCCTGGAGAGTTCCACATTCTGTTGGCAATATCGGTCAGGTCGCCGTTGGCTTCGTTGAGCAGCTTGTCTGCCCAGAAGTCCAGCCCGGCCTTATCTGGAGCGCGGTCCAGGATAGCAATATACAGCTCTACGAGTGCATCTTGCTGTGCTTGTGTAATAGCCATTATCGTATTCTCCTTAAGGAAGTTTACTTTCACGTGATAGGCAAAGACCCCCTGGCTGAGGGGGAACTTAGCCAAGCGCAGTATAGGTTGGGTGCCCATACAAAAGTGTGACAGGGGTCACAGATTGGCAATATGGCTGCAGCGGCTGGTTTTATGGGGGTTTGGGGGCCGTTGGATAGGTCACATTCTCGGCGGGGAATACCGTCCGCATCGGTACGGGCAATTCATGAAACCGGTTTTTTCGGTTCGCGCAATTGCCCCTACGAATATGGGGAGGACTCTTCGGTTTGTGGTGGCGCAATTGCCCGCACGGAATTATGAATGCCCGTGCGGATGCATGAATTGCCGGCACGGCGTACGGTGATGCGCTTTGCGTGGCGGGGGACGGATCGGTGCGTCTTCATACGTCCGGGAGATATCCACCGCCTTGGGTACGGGCAATTCATGAATTGCCCGTACGAATATGGGGAGGGCCCTTCGGTTTGTGGTGGCGGAATTACCCTCGTGAGATAGGGATGCCGGCTTGAGGTCGTCGCGTGTTGGAGTTCGGATGGAGAGGCGGGAATCGACGCGCCCGTCCACGCATGGGAATACCTGTCCGCATCGGTAGGGGCAATTCATGAAACCGGTTTTTTCGGTTCGCGCAATTGCCCCTACGAAATTATGAATGCCCATGCGAAAACGTGAATTGCCCTTGCGGCATATGATGATGTGCTTCCCGTGGTGGGGGATGGATCGGCGCGTCTTCATACGTCCGGGAGATATCCACCGCCTTGGGTACGGGCAATTCATGAATTGCCCGTACGAATATGGGGAGGGCCCTTCGGTTTGTGGTGGCGGAATTACCCTCGTGAGATAGGGATGCCGGCTTGAGGTCGTCGCGTGTTGGAGTTCGGATGGAGAGGCGGGAATCGACGCGCCCGTCCACGCATGGGAATACCTGTCCGCATCGGTAGGGGCAATTCATGAATTGCCCCTACGAATATGGGGAGGACTCTTCGGTTTGTGGTGGCGGAGTTGCCCCTACGAATATGGAGCGCACCCTTCGACCTATGATGGCGCGCGGCGGATCAGAATGAGAGGCGCAGGCCGATGGCCGAGACTTGGCGCTTGTATTCGAACAGCACGATGCCGGATTCCTGGCGCGAGAAGGACCAGTCGGCAAAGGCTTCCAGCCCCCGGCCCAGCGGATAGGAAAGACCCAGGCGTACGGTGCCTCTCACCAGGTCGCGGTGGCTGTTTCCGAACAGCGGTGAGTAGGAGTGGTCATCCCAGCCTTTATACAGCGAAACGCCTACAGTGCCCCTGCCGTTGTTCTTGCCGAAGTTCACCGTTGCGTCGGCGCCCGCCTGCATACCCAGCGTGTCGCCCCAGCGCGCTTCGGGTTGGCGGTCGTAACTTGCCGAGCCGTACAACAGAAACTTCAGGGGCCCCAGGTCGCGGGCACTTTCCAGTTCGATCGCCACGCGCTGCGCTTCCGAAGAACGCTCGCTGCCCTGCAACACGTCCCCCAGCACACCGATGGAATTGCAGCGGCACTCGCCAAAACGCTGCCGCACGCCAAGCCCCGCCCGAGACAGATACAAACCCTCGGCGGTGCGAAAATCCGCCAGCACCACCTCAAGAAAGCGATTGCTGCGCAGGCGCTGATACAGGCGGGCGGCAACGGCCATATTGTCTTCGTCGCTCAATCCTTCGTAGCCGCGCAGCATCGCCGACACGCTCACCAGCCCGTTGGGCGAGTAGGCGTACTCCATGCCCAACGCGCCGCCCATGAAAAAGGCTTCCTGAGGTGCCAGGGTCGCATCGGGCACCAGCGCCACTGGCGTGCCGTCGATCACCAGATCGATGGCATCGGCAAAAACCCCAAGATTGGGGTTGGTGTCATAGCCAAAGCCCAGGCTTCCCTGAAAACGCATTTTGCCCACAAAGGCTTCATCGGCGGGCTTGAGGCGATCGTTCAGCTGCTGCACCAGCAGGGTGACGATGGGCGGCTTGTCGGGAATGGTTTCCAGAACGCGGAGGTGGCGCGCCGCGGTAAGCGTGTCGCCGCTTTGCAGGCTTATCACCACCAGATCGAGCCGCGCACCGGCCTGGGAAGGATCGCGCGCGACAATCCGCTCGAGGACGACGGAGGCATAGGACCATTCGCCCACTTCCCCGGCCGACTCCGCAAGCGCCAGCTCATAGTCGAGCTGACCAGTCTGCTCTACCTCATGACTCAAAAGGCAGTCGAACTGCTCCTCGGAGGCAACGGCAAGGCAATCATTCCAGGATGCCTGAGCCCAAAAAGAGAACCCGCAGGCCAGAATGGCCAGTAGACCGGATACACAGCGCATATCTCAGTGGCGTTGCCACTGGGTGACGCCCTGGAGGCTCATGGAGTCGTTGAGAGTGTGCGTAAAGAGGTAGCCGGCCTGCTCACCATCATTCGACAGAACACCCAGCACATTCATGTTGCCGTAGCTGTCGCCGTCGCGGAATCGGCCGATATTGCCCAACATCCCTTGCGCATCGACCGTGCCGCCGGCGCTGAGCCGAGTGCCACCGGCAAGGCCGGAAGCGACCGTCAGGGCGGTATCAAAGGTATTTTCATTGAAGTTGATGTGGAGGCTGCCGTCCGCCAGAGTCACGGGCGTGTAGTGGCCCGACTCGATCACACCGGCATCATAGCCCTGCAAGCCGAACGACGCCTGCCCCTGTCCCAACGACACGAAGCCGTCTCTGAACAGCGCGAATACATCGTTGCGGAACACGAACTCCTTGCCTTCGGCACGCAGTTGCTGCGAGGTCTTGCCGTCTCCCGTGCCGGTTACGTCGCCCCAGCGACCCCAGTGAACCTGGGCCACCCAGGGTGTCTCGGGCTCCGGTTGCTGCGTGCCGGGCTCCTGAGGCTTGCCACCAGGCCCGCGACCCACTGTATCGACGAGCCGCTCTGCCTGATTTTCGGAGTTGATCTGCTCCTCTTCCTTCTGACCGTCGAAGCTGCCCTGGCTGTCGGCATCGTATTCGGGCAGCTCGATAAGGCGCGGTGCGGTGTCGGTTGCGCGCAGCTCGGCCACGGGGCTTTCCAGCTGTTCCGTCAGAAGCAAGCTGTTGTCGGTTTTGCAAGGGCCAAGGGCTGTGGCCGGGCAGTTGTCGCCCAGCGGCGCAATGACGATGGCGCCACTGTTGAGGCGCACCCTGGTGCGCTTCTCGCTGGTATTGGTTTCGAAATCGGTACCGCGAATGCCGATCGCAGCGATGGGCGTATTGAGGCGGAACGCGTCGTGGTTACTTTCGCCGAGGTCACCCGTCACGGAGCGGGCGCGCCCCTTGAGCAGGTCGAGGCGCGCGGCGTTCTCCGCCGGCGCATCCGGGTCATAGTGATAGGTGTGGATCAGCAGCGACGAGCGCCCATGGAGCACCACCAGAGCCCTGTCGACCATTTTGACCTGCAGCAATGCACCCGCTTCTGTTTCAAGCGTATCGCCTTCGTAGACGCCGGCCTTGTCGTCCAGCGGATGGCGCTCGCCAGCTCCGTCGACCCTTACGGCCGTGCCGGTAACCAGCAACACCTGGCCGACGGGCTCGGCGGCAAGTGCCAGCGTAGACAGCGCAAACAGGGCACAGGCGAGCCATGCCCGGGAAAACTGATGCAGCCTAGCGGAAACTATTTTCATTTTGCTGTCCGGAAAGATGTTCCCCACTATCTGTCCACCTCCATTGATTGAGCAGAAAGACCGTCCTGATCGCCCGAGTATACATCAAGCTTTGGGCTATAGTGGCACACGGGTGTGGCGTGAAGCGTGACACAGGTCACGTTTCACGCTAAAAGTGCTGTGAAACACCGGGCTGGGTAGGGGCAATTCATGAATTGCCCCTACGAAAGAGGGGGTTACCTCCGAACTCGCCGGGAGAGAGTATGTGCAGGTTCGCATGGAGGGGTAGCTCCAATTTTGAATGCCTGTCCGAAATGGACTATGCGGACGGGCAACTCATGGCGCCAGCTTTATTGGTTCGCGCAAATCGATCGGCATCTCCCCAACCTGGGTAGGGGCAATTCATGAATTGCCCCTACGAAAGAGGGGTGGTCACTTCCGAACTCGCCGGGAGAGTATGTGCAGGTTCGCATGGGGGGGTATTGCCAATTTTGAATGCCTGTCCGAAATGGACTATGCGGACGGGCAACTCATAGCGCCAGCTTTTCGGTTCGCGCAAATCGATCGGCATCTCCCCAACCTGGGTAGGGGCAATTCATGAAACCGGCTTTATCGGTTCGCGCAATTGCCCCTACGAAAGGGGTGGGGCATCGTACGGGCAATTCCCGATGTTGATCTACCCCCGATTTACCTTATGCTGTCCGGCATCCTGGCCTCGCAGATCAGCAATGCGCAGCACCCTTACCACCACCCTGTTGAAAGCCGTCGGCCTGAGCCTGCTCGCGGCGGGTGCGGCCTGGATGGCGCTGTGGTTGAGCAACGCCAGTACGTTATTCAATGCCTGGGATGATCTGCGCTGGAAGCTGCTGCCCCCTCGCGATGGCACACCGGTGTTTCTCATCGATATCGACGAACAGTCCCTGGCCGTCCACGGGCGCTGGCCGTGGCCTCGGGAGCAACTCGCCGAGTTACTCGGCCTTCTGCTGGACGAGCACCAGGCCGCGGTGGTGGGCGTGGACATCATTCTTTCGGAAGCGTCCGACAGCGACGCCGACCGCGCCCTCGGGGCGCTGGACCCGAACCACACCATCTGGGCACAGGCCGTCAGCCTGGCGGGCGAGCCCGTTGTCAACCAGGGCGTTACGGCACAGGCCCCGCCCTGCCCCGCCGACCATCCCTGGAACCATCCCGTCAATGGCTGGCTGGGATTGGCGCGGGACATCGCCAGTGATGGCTTCCGGGCCGGCCATATCCGGCCCTGGCCCGACCGCGACCAGGTGGTGCGGCGCTATCAACCTTTCCTGCCGCGCGACGGCGACTGTATGCCCGCTCTCGGTCTGGCCATGTACGCCGCCCTGCTGGAGTTGCCTCCCGATACGCCACTGGCGCTTGAAGAGGACGACTGGCGCTGGGGCGGCATCCCTCTGGGGCTGGACCATAGAGGCCAACTGCACCTGATCTGGCGCGCGGACCTGATCAGATCCATGCCCGCCCATAGAGTGTTGGCCGGCAACGCCGTGCTGCCCGCCAACGCGATTCTGGTTGTCGGCAGTTCGGCAGTGGGAATCGGCGATTTCGTGCGCGTGCCGGGCGTAGACCGTTTTCCCGGTGCCGGCGTTCATGCCCTGGCCATGCGCCAATGGCTCGATCGGGATTTCATTTCCAGTCCGCCGGGGCACGACCTGCTTGTATGGAGCCTGCTGCTGCCCGTATTCGGTATTTTCTGGTTCACGTCGCGCAGGACCGCACTGGTGCCCTGGCTGACGGCGGCGGCGCTATTCTTCACCTGGCATTTCGGCGCCTGGCTGTTGTGGCAGAACAGCATCTACCTTGCCACGACGCCCATGCTCTGGATGCTGCTGTGGCTGCCGCCGCTGCAAGGGCTGCGCCTGTGGCAGGAACGGCGCGCGCGCACCAGAATCTACAGCCAGTTTCGCGCCTACGTGCCGGAGAAAGTCCTGAAAGAGCTCGTCCGCTCGCGGGTAGACCCTCGACAGTTGCAGGCCGAGTCCCGCGAAATCACCATTCTTTTTGCCGATTTGCGGGGTTTCACCAGCCTCAGCGAAACCATGGCGCCCGAGGCCGTGGTGGCGTTGCTCAATGAGGTCATGGATTACCTGTGCCGCCACATCTCTGCCTTTGAGGGCACCCTGGACAAGTTCATTGGCGATGGCCTGATGGCTTTCTGGGGCTCCCCTGTGGCCCAGGAAGATCACGCCGACCGTGCCGTTTCCTGCGCGCGTGCCATGCTGGATGACCTCGACCAACTCAACGTCACCCTGCGCAACAACGGCATGCCCGCCGTACAGCTGGGTATCGGCATCAACAGCGGCAGGGTTGCAGTGGGTAACATGGGGTCTGCCAGCCGCAGGAATTATTCCGCCGTGGGCGATGCGGTGAACACCGCTGCGCGCCTGCAACAGTTTTGCAAAACCCTGGGATGCGACCTGCTGATAGGCGCCGACACCGCGGCGTTGTGCAAAAACCAGGATCTTGTCGAGCTGCAAACCGTCGAGCTGCGCGGCAAAAAAAATCATGTGACGGTATATACGTCGCGGGAGCTGGAAGGGAGCAATTGCCCGACCCGATAAGGCCAGACAAGCCGGTTTCACGAATTGCCTTCTCTCCGTTTCATGGCACGAACAGCCGATCCAGTTCCCAACGCGCGGGATTGTTGTGAATGTACTCCCTGATCCGGGCCATATCGCTGTCATTGCGCACTACATGTTCCCAATAGTTACGCTGCCACAATGGCTTGCCCGGTGTGTTGCGCACTCTGTTGACATGTTTTGCCGACAGCATCTTGAACCTGCCTATCCACTTGGGTAGCGCCATGTTTCTGCGCCCACGCTTTGCCGCGAGCCGCCACATCGCCTGGGGCTGTGTGGCGCACTCCTCGACAATCACGATGCCATGAAGATGATTCGGCATCACCACCCAGGCATCCAATGCCATGGAGGGATAGGGCGCGGTGCTTTGCTGCCACTCCTGAGCGACGAGCCCCCCAAGCTCGTTCAGCTGCATCACGCCATTGCGGATATTGCCAAAGATACATTCCTGACGATGTGTGCAGACGGTTACGAAATAGGCGCCGGCTTGGGAATAATCAAAAGAAGACAGGCGCAGCGTATTGCGGCGCCGAGTCGAGGTTGCAGTAGTATGCATCGTTGTGCCCTTCCTTGGGTGAGATCGACGCTGCGAAGTATAGAGCCGGCATTGGGATCGGGCAAATTGCTCCCTTCCAGCCCAACGCGAGATCGTGCGTAGGGGCAATTCATGAATTGCCCGTACGGATAGGGACGACGAATTGCCCCTGGCCGTTGAATTTCTTTACACTGGCCGGCCACAAACAACTGCACCCTTGGTGCGTGCCTGCCGATGCGCGAGAGATTTCAAGAAATTTACGCCACCAACGAGTGGAAACACGGCTCCGGCGAAGGGTCTTTGGCCGAGCACAACCAGGGGTACATTCGCTTCGTCGAGAGTTTCTTCCGCGAGCATGATATTCGCAGTATCGTCGATCTGGGCTGCGGCGACTGGCAGTTTTCACGCCACATCGATTGGCAGGGCGCCAGCTACCTGGGCATGGACATCGTGCCCGCCGTGATCGAGGCCAATCGCAAGCACTTTTCCCGCCCCGGTGTCGAATTCATGCTGTACGACGGCAACATCGCCGACATCCCGCCCGCCGATCTGCTGATCACCAAGGACGTGCTGCAACATTGGTCCCACACCGCCATCCATGCCCTCTTGCCGGCGCTCCAGCAATATCGCCATGTTCTGGTAACCAATTGCGTCAACCCCCACGGACCGACCCTCAACGACGACATACCGGATGGCGGCTTTCGCTATCTCGATTTGCGGCTGGCACCCTTCCACCTCCCTGCCACTGAGGTGTTCTCTTTCACCAACCGCCGTTCTTTTATCAACCGCCTGTGTGGCAGACCGCGCTGGCTGAAAAAAGTGCTTCATCTACAGGCATGAATACAGGCGACGCGCGCCTTGTCGCTACAGCGGTGTCGCGCTCACCTCGCCCGCCGGGGCGTCCCATAGGCGCAGCAGAATGTTGGCAAAATCCGGGTAGAGGAGCCGGTTGCCGTGGGCGCTCAGGTGATCGCCATCAAAGAAAAGTGGCAGCCCCTGTGCGTCATACACCGAACAGACAGCCCCGGGACACAGCAACGGAAAGGGATCCCACAGGCTGACGTTGGCATAGGTGCTGGCAAGTGTTTCGAGCGATTCCATCACGGGTTCACGCAGTTCGAGCAACGCCGCCCGCTCCACCCTCGGCCCCAGCGCGCAAATCGGGTTGCCACGATTAAAACTATCGGAGCAACGATAGGGCGGCATCTGAAACACTGGCTTGGGCGCATCGAACAACACCTGAATACCACGCTCCGCGAGCGTTTCCACCAGTTGGGACGCCTCATCCAGCGCGAGCAGCCGCCGTGATTCCGCGTAGGGGCTGCGCACATACTGGCGCAGCTCGGCCTGTTGCAATAGTTCCGCGTCCCCTTCGCGGGCGGCAGCGCGGCCTGCCAGATTGTCGATCTCGGCGATGGTTCGGTCGAGCACGTGGAGGCGGTGGTTCCGGGCAAAAGGCTCATCGGTGAAGGGCAGAACACTGCCGTAATCGAAGGCGGCCCATTGGTCGATCAAGCGGTAGGTGCGCAGCGAAGCGAAGAACACAAGGTCTCCCGGCGACGACTCGGTATCGATGCGCGCCAGCACTTGCTCGATGCG
The DNA here is from genome assembly GCA_964469165.1 of uncultured Porticoccaceae bacterium. Classification (GTDB taxonomy): domain Bacteria; phylum Pseudomonadota; class Gammaproteobacteria; order Pseudomonadales; family Porticoccaceae; genus CAYXXZ01. The sequence continues at coordinate 140 of CAYXXZ010000014.1, read as the reverse complement.
TTGCTGGCATTCCGGCTCTTCCCCGATATTCAGCAACAGATTTCCGATATTGCAAAAACCTGTCTGTATGATGACGTGTTTCACACCGAGCCGGTCTGCCGCCTCGCGCAGCATGGTGGCGTAGGCCGCCGCATGCGAGT
>CAYXXZ010000013.1:0-44484 GCA_964469165.1 uncultured Porticoccaceae bacterium | reverse complement strand
CAACGGCAGCCGGGAAGTATTGGTTCCCGATCGCAGGTGATCCTTCCATGAAAATATCCTTGTCACGCCGTATCGTCCAGGGCCTGGTGCTGCTTGCCGCACTCGGCTCCGTAGCGGTATCCGCAGCCGTCCACGACCCCGTCGCCAGTACCAGGCTGGAGCGCCTGCTCGCACCGCTGGCATCACTGAAAGCCGATTTCCATCAGACCGTGGCCGATGGCGAAGGCTATGAGTTGCAGGCGGTCGATGGCACCATGACCGTGGCGCGGCCCGGCAAGGTGCATTGGCAGACCGAGCCGCCCTTCGAGCAACTAGTGGTATCCGATGCCACCACCCTGTGGCTTTACGACAAGGACCTCGAGCAGGTCACGGTGCGCCCCTTCGACGAAGACGTGGCCAACACCCCGGCAGTGCTGCTGATCGGCAAGGTGGAAAACCTGGACGCGACCTATCAGGTCTCCAATGTGACGGAAGGTGGCGATACCATTTTCACCCTGGTGCCGCGCGACGAAGGGGCGCTTTATCAAAAGATCACCCTGACCTTCGCCGGCGAGACCCCCAGGGGCATGAGCCTGTGGGACACGCTCGGCCAGCGCACCACCATCGACTTTCGCGATGTGGTGATCAACGGCAAGGTCAACCAGCGGCTCTTCAGGTTCAAAATTCCCAGGGGCGTGGATGTGCTCTACGACAACTGACAGGTTTCAACGCGTAGGTTGGGCTGAGGAACGAAGCCCAACAGTTCCGGCATCAACGTGCCTCTCCCCTGTTGGGCTTCGTTCCTCGGCCCAACCTGCAAACTGACAGGTTTTAGCGATGAAGGGCAGCGGATCCTTGTTCGCCGAGTCTCCCTACCAGCCCCTGGCGGCGCGCCTGCGGCCGCGCAATCTCGACGAGTTCGCTGGTCAGCAGCACGTGCTGGGGGAGGGCAAACCACTGCGTGAGGCGATCCTCAAGGGACAGCTGCATTCGATGATTTTCTGGGGGCCGCCCGGCACCGGCAAGACCACCCTCGCGCAGATGGTTGCCAATTACGGCAGCGCCCATTTCGAAACCCTGTCGGCGGTGCTGGCCGGCGTCAAGGACATTCGCGAAGCCATTGCCCGCGCGGAAAAATACCGCGCTGCCGAGGGCCGCAAGACCGTACTGTTCGTGGATGAAATTCACCGCTTCAACAAATCCCAGCAGGATGCCTTTCTGCCCTATGTGGAAAGCGGTACGGTGATCCTGGTGGGCGCGACCACCGAAAACCCCTCGTTCGAGCTCAACAATGCGCTGCTGTCGCGCTGCCGGGTATACGTGTTTCGCTCCCTCGACAGGGACGCCATCCTGAGCCTGCTGCGCCGCGCATTGACGGATCGCGAGCGCGGTCTGCCGAATGCGCTGATTATCGATGACGCGGTGCTGGATGCCCTGGTGGACGCCGCCGACGGCGATGGGCGGCGCGCGCTGAATCTGCTTGAAATTGCCGCCGACCTGGCCGAGGCGGGGCGGGTGGACGAGACCGTCCTGCGCGAAATCCTCGTCTCCGACGCGCGCCGCTTCGACAAGGGTGGCGAGGATTTCTATAACCAGATTTCGGCGTTGCACAAGGCCGTGCGCGGCTCCTCGCCCGATGCCGCACTGTACTGGCTGGCGCGCATGCTCGACGGTGGCTGCGACCCGCTCTACATCGCGCGCCGCGTGGTGCGCATGGCGTCGGAGGATATCGGCAACGCCGACCCGCGCGCGCTGGCGCTGAGTCTCGATGCCTGGGACGTGCTGGAGCGCCTCGGTTCGCCGGAGGGCGAGCTTTCCCTGGCGCAGGCGGTGGCCTACCTGGCGGTGGCACCCAAAAGCAACGCGGTCTACACCGCTTTCGGACGGGTGCGGGCGGACATTCGCAAGCAGCCAAGCTACGACGTGCCGCTGCATATCCGCAATGCTCCCACCAAGCTCATGAAGGAACTGGATTACGGCAAGGAATACCGCTACGCCCACGACGAGCCCGACGCCTTCGCCGCGGGAGAGAACTATTTTCCCGAGGAAATCGCCGACAGCCGCTACTATTTTCCGGCCGAGCAGGGGCTTGAAAAAACCATTGGCGAAAAGCTGGCGCGCTTCCGGGAACTGAACGCCAAAAGCCCGCAGAGGCGCTATGGGGATAAGAAGTAAAGTTGTGAGCCACACGGGATGGATACTTTTTCTGATTCTCAGGCTCCGCATTCATCGTTCTACACCACCGTTGCTTGGGATCAAGGAAGGTTGATGTGGCACGTTGCTCGAAGCATGGCGGGCGGAGAGGGCTTTCAGCAGCGTCGGCGACAGGACGTCGCCGTCGCAGCGTCCATGGATGGACTTGCAGCGGTGCTGGAAGCCCTCTCCGCCCGCCATGCTCACCACCCAAACCTCAAGGCGGTCAGTTCCTTTTTGACGCGGGACGAATGAGCTAAAGGGTTGGCACTTTTGCTGAAGCTGATATTGCTGAGTGTTGTGCGGGCTGGGTGCGGCAGGCTGTGGGGCAAGCGTTTTCGCCACCGCTGCAAGCACATCCCTGTGCGCTGCGACGGCGACATCCTGTCGCCGACGCTGGCGGAAGCGCTTGCCCCACAGCCTGCTTCGAGAGCGGTGCCTCTTGAGGTCTCGGGCCTTGCGGCCCGAAGGTGTGTGCTTCGCGGCGTTGTGTAGAGCGATGAGCGTGGCAACGAAAAGAAGATTCACTTCACAGGAAAACATCCATGACCGGCGTAACGAACATTCTGCTTGTGGCCTTTTTCGGCGCACTGGGAACCCTTGCCCGCTACGGCCTCGCCGCGCTGATCCAGCCGCTGGCCGGCGGCAGGTTTCCCATCTCCACACTGCTGGTCAACGTTCTCGGCTCGTTGATCATGGGCGTACTCTATGTGCTGATTCTCGAAAAACTGTGGTTGGCACCGGAGTGGCGAAGTTTTCTGATGGTGGGTTTTCTCGGCGCCTTCACCACTTTCTCGGCTTTTTCGCTCGACACCTTGGCTTTGTGGCAAAATGGCCAGCCATTGCTGGCGGTTGCCTACGTGGTTGCTTCCCTGGTGTTGTGTCTGGGCGGCGTCGCGGTGGCGGTTGCTGTAACCCGACTGTTCTGATACTGGAAACCTGATATCTCATGCTCGACCCCAAGCTCGTCCGCGCCGAACCGCAAACCGTTGCCGCCGCTCTCGCCAAGCGCGGTTTTGTTCTGAATGTCGATTATCTGGGCGAACTGGAAACGCGGCGCCGCGCCGCGCAGGAAAAATCCCAGGGCTTGCAGGAAGAGCGCAACGCCTATGCCAGGGCGATGGGCAAGGCGATTGCCGAGGCCAAGGCAAAGGGCGAAGACATCGAACCCCTGAAGGCGAAGGGTGAGCAGCTCAAGGTGGCCGCCCAGGAAGCGGAAGGGGAGCTCGCCGCCATTCAGGAAAAACTCGAACATTATCTCCACGAAGTGCCCAACCTGCCCGACGCCGAAGTGCCAGACGGCAAGAGCGAAGACGACAACGTGGAGATTCGCCGCTGGGGTGAACCGCGCACCTTTGCGTTTGCCATCAAGGATCACGTGGATCTGGGCGAGGCCGGCGGCCTGCTGGATTTTGAAACCGGCGTAAAACTCGCCGGCTCGCGCTTCGCGGTGCTGCGCGGCGACGTGGCGCGCCTGCACCGGGCGCTGATCCAGTTCATGCTCGACGTTCATATCGCCGAGCACGGCTACCAGGAAATCAACGTTCCCTACATCGTCAACAGAGACTCTTTGTTCGGTACCGGCCAACTGCCGAAATTCGAGGAAGACCTGTTCAAACTCACCGATGAACGCGGCTTCTATCTGATTCCCACCGCGGAGGTGCCGGTCACCAATATCTACCGGGATACCATCATCAGCGACGCACTTCCCGCCAAATTCGTGTGCCACAGCCCGTGCTTTCGCAGCGAGGCGGGCAGCTATGGCAAGGACACCCGCGGCCTGATCCGCCAGCACCAGTTCGAGAAGGTGGAACTGGTGCAGTTCGTGCGGCCGGAGGATTCCGGTGCCGCACTGGAGCAACTCACCGCGCACGCGGAAGCCATTCTCAAAAAGCTGGAGCTGCCGTTTCGCACCATCATTCTGTGCGGTGGCGACATGGGATTCTCCGCCGCCCGCACCTACGACATCGAGGTCTGGGTGCCGTCCCAGAACAAATACCGGGAAATTTCCTCGTGCAGCAATTTCCGGGATTTCCAGGCGCGCCGCCTGAAAGCGCGCTGGCGCAATCCCGATACCGGCAAGCCGGAGCTGGTGCATACACTGAACGGCTCCGGTCTGGCGATCGGCAGAACGCTGCTCGCCATTCTCGAGAACTACCAGCAGGAGGACGGCAGTGTTGCCGTGCCAACTGCGCTGCAGGCCTATATGGGCGGCCGCGCCACCATCATGGCTGGTTGAGCCAATGGATTACCTGCCGCTGTTTCACAGAATCGCCGACCGCAAATGTGTTGTGGCCGGCGGTGGCGAGGTGGCGCTGCGCAAGGTGCGCCTGCTTCTCGAGGCTGGCGCCAAGGTGTTGGTGGTGGCGCCACAGGTCTGTGCGGATCTTCAGGCGCTCGAAGAGAGCCACACCATACAGATCAGCCGCAAGACGTTTCACCCCAACGACCTGGCGTTGGCCTCGCTGGTGGTGTCGGCGACCAACGATCAACAGGTCAACGAGCAGGTGTCGCGCTGGGCGCGGGATCGCAATATTCCCGTCAACGTGGTGGACAATCCGGCGTTGTGCTCGGTCATCTTTCCCGCGATTGTCGACCGTTCACCGCTACAGATCGCCATCGGCACCGGCGGCGCCGCGCCGGTACTGGCGCGCCTGCTGCGCGGCAAGATCGAGGCGCTGATTCCCGCAGCCTACGGGCGCCTGGCGGCGCTCGCGGAAAAATTCCGCCCCAGGGTCAAGCAGGAACTGCCGAACGAGAATGACCGGCGCGCATTCTGGGAAGCTCTCTTTGAAGGCCCGGCGGGCGAAGCGGCACTGGCCGGCGACGAAAGCAGGGCGCAACGCTTGCTCGAACAGGCGTTGAGCAGTGCGCAGCCAGCGCGCATTGGCGAGGTGTATCTGGTGGGCGGCGGCCCCGGCGATCCCGATTTGCTGACCTTCCGCGCCTTGCGCCTCATGCAGCAGGCGGACGTGGTGCTGTACGACCGCCTCGTATCCAGGGGTGTCCTCGATCTGGTGCGCCGCGACGCGACGCGAATTCACGTGGGCAAGACCGCCGGCGACCATCCCGTACCCCAGCAGGACATCAATCAGCTGTTGGTGAAGTACGCCCGCGAAGGGCACCGGGTGCTGCGCCTCAAGGGCGGCGACCCTTTCATCTTTGGCCGGGGCGGCGAAGAGATCGAGCATCTCGTCGAATACGACATTCCCTTTCAGGTGGTGCCCGGCATCACTGCGGCTTCGGGATGCGCCAGCTATGCGGGCATTCCCCTGACGCACCGGGATCACGCCCAATCGGTGCGCTTTGTCACCGGTCACCGGCGCAGCGACGAGCTCACCCTGGACTGGCCGCAACTGGCATCGCCCGGCCAGACTCTGGTGTTCTACATGGGCCTCAACAGTCTGCCGGTCATCAGCCGCGAGTTGATCGCCCACGGGGTCGATGGCACCATGCCAGCGGCGCTGGTGGAAAAGGGCACATTGCCGAGTCAGCGCGTCGTCATTGGCACCCTGAGCGACCTGGCGGAAAAGGTGGAGCACTTGGGTATTCGTGCTCCGACACTCATCATCGTCGGCGGCGTGGTGTCGCTTCACTCCCGCCTCAACTGGTTCAAATCCGATGTCCACGAGTGAATACGACTACGATCTTTTCGTGATCGGCGCGGGCTCCGGCGGCGTGCGCGCCGCGCGCATGTCGGCGCAGTACGGCGCCAAGGTCGCCATTGCCGAAGAGCGCTACCTGGGCGGCACCTGCGTCAATGTGGGTTGCGTGCCGAAAAAACTGTTCGTTTATGCGGCGGAGGTTTCCCGCAACTTGCGCGACGCGGCGGGCTTTGGCTGGCAGATAGGCGATAGCGAGTTCGACTGGCCGACACTGCGCGACAACAAAACCCGGGAAATCGAGCGCCTCAACGGTGTCTATCGCGATCTGCTGGTCAATGCCGGTGTGGAATTGATCGACGGACGCGCCACCATCGCCGGACCCAACAAGGTGCGGGTCAACGGTCGCGAGCACAGCGCGCGCCATATCCTGATTGCCGTGGGCGGCTGGCCGCGTATCCCCGATATTCCCGGCCGCGAGCTGGCCATCAGCTCCAATGAAGCGTTCTACCTTGAAACTCTGCCCAAGCGCGTGATCGTGGTGGGCGGCGGTTACATCGCAGTGGAATTCGCGGGAATTTTCCAGGGCTTCGGCTGCGACACGCATGTGGCCTATCGCGGCAAAACCCTGCTGAAAAATTTCGACGCGGATCTGAGCAAAAGCCTGACGGAGCAGATGTCTGCCGCTGGCATCCAGCTACATTTCGATGCCGATATCTGCGCCATCGAAAAACAATCTGACGGCAGCCTGCGCGCGCACTTCGTCAAGGGCGGCCATCTTGACGCGGACGCCGTGATGTTCGCCACGGGCCGGGTGCCCCTCACGGAAGGACTCGGCCTGAAAAATACCGCCGTGACGCGCAATGACAAGGGCGCCATCGAAGTCGATGACCATTTTCAATCCCGCGAGCCGTCGATTTACGCCATCGGTGATGTCATCGATCGCCTCCAGCTCACGCCAGTGGCGATTTCCGAAGCCATGGTGCTGGCCGACAACCTGTTTCGCGGCGGCACTGGCGCCATGGATTATCGCAATATTCCCACCGCCGTATTCAGCCAGCCGCCCATCGGCACCGTCGGCCTGAGTGAAGCAGAGGCGAGAAAGCAGTTCGCCGATGACGTGGTCATTTATCGCACCGATTTCCGCCCTATGAAGCAGACACTCGGCGGCGGGCCGGAAAGGGTGCTGATGAAACTGGTGGTTCAGAACAGCACCGACCGGGTGCTGGGCTGCCATATGCTCGGCGAGGGTGCGGGCGAAATCATGCAGGGCTTTGCCGTGGCCATCAAGGCGGGCGCGACCAAGGCCGACTTCGACGCCACCGTGGGCATCCACCCGACGGCAGCGGAAGAATTTGTTACCATGCGCACTCCCGTTCAGGAAGAATGAAGCTGTAAGCCCCAGGTTTCAAGCTGGATCGCTCAGGTACGAGGGTTTTCACAGCCCCCGCTGCCAAAGCATCGCTCAAACGAGTCCTGCTTGAGGCCTATGGCTTACGGCTTTTGTATTATCCCCGCGCGGCACGACGTCGACAGATCGCAGAGGCCGCATGACAGTAAATTTGTTGGAGACACTATGAAGTTTACCGGTACTGAGCGCTATGTGGCGACGGACGACCTGCGTATGGCAGTGAATGCCACCGTTGCGCTGCAGCGTCCCCTGCTGATCAAGGGTGAACCCGGCACGGGCAAGACCCTGTTGGCGGAAGAAGTTGCCGCCGCGCTGGACATGCCGCTGATTGCCTGGCACATCAAGTCCACCACCAAGGCTCAGCAGGGTCTTTATGAATACGATGCGGTGTCGCGCCTGCGCGACTCCCAGTTGGGCGACGAAAAAGTCCACGACATCGGCAACTACATCAAGAAAGGCAAGCTGTGGAATGCTTTTGAGTCCGAACAGCAGTGCGTGTTGCTGATCGACGAAATCGACAAGGCGGACATCGAGTTTCCCAACGACCTGCTGCTGGAGCTGGACCGCATGGAGTTCCACGTCTACGAGACGGGGGAGACCATCAAAGCCAAAAAGCGCCCCATCGTCATCATCACCAGCAACAACGAGAAGGAACTGCCAGACGCTTTTCTGCGCCGCTGCTTTTTCCACTTCATCAATTTTCCGAGCCGGGCGACCATGCAGGAAATCATCGACGTTCACTATCCGGGCATCAAGAAGAGCCTGGTGGACGAGGCGCTCGATATTTTCTTCGATCTGCGCCAGGTGCCTGGTCTGAAGAAGAAGCCGTCGACATCGGAATTGATCGACTGGCTGAAATTGCTGCTGTCCGACGATATTCCGGATGAAATTCTCAAAGATCGCGATCCCACCAAGGCCATTCCGCCGCTGTACGGCGCCCTGCTGAAAAACGAGCAGGACGTGCATCTGCTCGAACGGCTGGCCTTCATGGCGCGCAGGCAGGGCCGCTAATGCTGATCCGCTTTTTCGAGGGCCTGCGCAAGGCGGGCGTGCCGTCGTCCATCAAGGAATTGCTGACCCTGATCGAGGCGCTCGAAGCCAGGGTTGCGTTCGGCAGCATCGACGACTTTTATTTGCTCGCCCGTACCTGTCTGGTCAAGGATGAAAAATTCTACGACCGCTTCGATCGCGCCTTCGCCCTGTATTTCAAAGACCTCGAAACGCTCGATGATTTTCTCGAGGCGCTGATTCCCGAAGACTGGCTGCGCAGCGAATTCGAGAAGACGCTGACTGAGGAAGAGAAGGCGATGATCCAGAGCCTCGGCGGCCTCGAAGCACTCATCGAAGAGTTCAAGAAGCGCCTCGAGGAGCAGAAGGAAAAGCACGCCGGCGGCAACAAGTGGATCGGCACCGACGGCACTTCGCCCTTTGGCAACAACGGCTACAACCCCGAAGGCGTTCGCGTCGGCGGCGACAGCAAGAACAAGCGCGCCACCAAGGTGTGGGAAAAGCGCGAATACAAGAATCTCGACGACAGCGTCGAGCTGGGTACGCGCAATATCAAGATCGCGCTGCGGCGCCTGCGCAAGTTCGCCCGCACCGGCGCCCAGGAAGAGCTCGACCTGGACGACACCATTTCGTCCACGGCGCGCAATGCCGGTTATCTCGATATCAAGATGGTGCCCGAGCGCCACAACGCGGTGAAGGTGCTGATCTTTTTCGACGTCGGCGGCTCCATGGATTCCTATGTGAAAACCTGCGAAGAGCTGTTTTCGGCGGTGAAAACCGAGTTCAAGCACATGGAGTATTTCTACTTCCACAACATGCTCTACGAATATGTGTGGAAGGACAACCGCATGCGCAGCACCGAGCGCAGAAGCACCTGGGATGTGTTGCACACCTACGCATCGGATTACAAGGTGATCATCGTGGGCGACGCCTCGATGTCGCCCTACGAAATCACCCACCCCGGCGGTGCCGTGGACTACTACAACGAAGAGCCGGGCACGTTGTGGATGAAGCGTCTCACCGATACCTACGACAAATTGCTGTGGCTGAATCCCGTGCGCGAGGATCATTGGGAATACACCTCCTCGATTCGCATGGTGAAGCAGTTGGTGTCCGACCGCATGTATCCGCTCACCATCGCGGGGTTGGAGGATGCGATGGGGTATTTGTCCCGCTGATGCGATGTAGGTTGGGCTGAGCGCAGCGAAGCCCAACAATCGCCATCTTATGACACTCATAGACGTTGGGCTTCGTTGCACTCAGCCCAACCTACGCTCAGCCCAACCTACGCTCAGCCAGATCGCGATACGCCATATGACAGAGCAAGATCTCTTCACGACACTACCCCTCGACGATTGCCTGCTCCGCGACCGCGGCCCGTTTATTCGCCGTCTGCGCCAGATCAAGGAGCGTCGCAAACAGGGTAAGCCCTTCGATAAAAGCCTCGACAAACTCGTTGCCGATGTATCCGCATCCTGCGCCCGTGTCAGCGCGCGCATACAGTTTCCGCAAGAGATCGATTTTCCCGAAGAACTGCCCATCGCGGCGCGTCGCGAAGAAATTCGCGACACCATTGCCAAACATCAGGTCGTGGTGATCGCGGGGGAAACCGGCTCGGGGAAAACCACGCAATTGCCAAAAATCTGCCTCGAACTCGGTCGCGGTGCCAGGGGCATGATCGGCCACACCCAGCCGCGTCGCATCGCCGCGCGCACCGTGGCCGGGCGCATCGCCGAAGAACTGCACACGCCGCTCGGCGGCGTGATTGGCTATCAGGTGCGTTTTAGCGATCAATGTGGTGAAAATACCCGCGTCAAGCTGATGACCGACGGCATTCTGCTGGCGGAAATCCAGCACGATCGCTACTTGCACAATTACGACACCCTGATCATCGACGAAGCCCACGAGCGCAGTCTCAACATCGATTTCCTGTTAGGTTATATCAAACAGATTTTGCCAAAGCGCCCGGACCTGAAGGTGATCATCACCTCCGCCACCATCGACCTGGAACGCTTCTCGCGCCATTTCGACGACGCCCCGGTCATCAATGTTTCGGGCCGCACCTATCCGGTGGAGATTCGCTACCGTCCGCCGCTGGAGGAGGACGCGGACCTCTATGGCAGCATTGTCGAGGCGGTGGAGGAATTGCTGGCGTTGCCGCACAAGGGCGATATCCTGGTGTTTCTCAGTGGCGAGCGCGAAATCCGCGAAGCCTCGGCCGCCTTGAAGAAAGCCGCGCTGCCTCATCTCGAGGTGGTGCCGCTCTACGCCCGTCTCAGTCTCGCGGATCAGTCGCGCATTTTCCTCCCGCACCGCGGCATCCGCGTGGTGCTGGCCACCAACGTGGCGGAAACCTCGATCACGGTGCCGGGCATCCGCTATGTGATCGACAGCGGGCTTGCGCGCATCAGCCGCTACAGCTATCGCACCAAGGTTCAGCGCCTGCCGGTGGAGGCCATCTCCCAGGCCAGCGCCAACCAGCGCGCCGGGCGCTGCGGGCGCCTCAGCGACGGGGTGTGCATCCGCCTCTACAGCGAAGAGGATTTCAACGGGCGCGCGCAATTCACCGATCCGGAAATCGTCCGCACCAACCTCGCCGCGGTGATTCTGCAGATGCTGCAGATGCGCATCGGCGACGTGCGCGATTTTCCGTTCGTGGATGCGCCGGACAGCCGCCTGATCAGCGACGGTTTCCAGTTGCTGACGGAGCTCCAGGCGGTCGATGGCGACGGCACCATGACCGAAACCGGCAGGCTCCTGAGTCGCTTGCCGGTCGATCCGCGCGTCGGCAAGATGCTCGTCAGCGCCGCCCAGTTCGGCGCGCTGCGGGAAGTTCTGGTGATCGCCGCCGTGCTGAGCTTGCAGGATCCGCGCGAACGCCCCGCCGACAAGCGCCAGGCCGCCGATGAAAAACATCGCCAGTGGCACGACAAGGAATCGGATTTTTCGTCGATACTGCTGCTGTGGCAGCATTTCGAGGAGCAGCGTCAGGCGTTGACGCGCAAGAAATTCGCTGACTATTGCCACCGCAACTTCATTTCTTATCTGCGCATGCGCGAGTGGCGCGACCTTCACCATCAACTCCACCTGGCGTGCCGCGATCTGGCGCTTGCCGAAAATCGCCAACCGGCAGGTTACGACGCCGTTCACAGGGCGCTGCTGGCCGGCCTGCTGGGCCATGTCGGCGTGCGCCAGGAAGAGCGCGAATACCAGGGGGTAAGAAACCGCAAATTCCATATTTTCCCCGGCTCGGGTGTTGCCAAGAAGGCGCCGCGCTGGCTGGTGGCTGCGGAAATGATCGAGACCTCGCGGCTGTTCGCCCACCAGGTGGCGCGTATCGAGCCTGAGTGGATTCCGCCGCTGGCCGGGCATCTGATTCGCAAGAGCCACAGCGAACCCTACTACGACAGCCGGCGCGGTCAGGTCATGGCCTTCGAGCGGCAAACCCTGTTTGGCCTGACGGTGGTGGAGCGCAAGGCGGTGGCTTACGCGCATATCGATCCGGAAGGGGCGCACAAGGTCTTTCTCATGGGCGCGCTGGTGGGCGGCGGTTATCGCGGCAAGGCGGCCTTTGCGCGCCACAACAAAGCCGTGCTCGACGAACTGGATGAATTGGAGGATCGCCTGCGGCGGCGCGACATCACGCTGGACGACGAGGCGCTGTTCGCATTTTTCGCCGAACGGGTCCCCGCCCATGTTTGCGGTTTGAAAAGCTTCGAAAGCTGGCGCAAGAACGCCGAGCACAGCAATCCGCGCCTGCTGTTTCTCGATCGCGAGCTGTTGCTGGCGCGCGCCCATGCGCCCCAGGCGGGCGCCCAGTTTCCCAAGTCGATCACCTGGAAAGACGTGGATTACGCCATCAGCTACCGTTTCGAGCCCGGTCACGAGGAAGATGGCGTCACCGTCAGGGTGCCCATCGCCCATCTCAACCAGGCGCCCGCCTATCTGTTCGAATGGCTCGTGCCGGGGCTGCTGCGTGACAAATGTATCGCGCTGGTAAAAACCCTGCCGAAAAACCTGCGCCGCCAGTTCGTGCCGGTACCTGACTTCGTCGACCGCGCTTTGGTGAGCATGAACCAGGACAACCAGCCACTTACCCAAACGCTGGGTTTGCAGTTGAAGCGTTTGACCGGTATCGACGTGCCCGTGGATGCGTGGCGCGAAGCCGAACTCGAGAATTTCTATCGCGCGGGTTTTTGTCTGGTGGACGAGCGCGGCAACATGCTGACGCGCAGCAAGGATCTGGCGGAACTGCGCCAGCGCTTTCGCGACCGGGTTCAGGAAACCATCGACGACGTGGCCGGTGAGGCGGCGGAGATCCGCGACATCACCCGCTGGTCTTTCGGGCAGCTGAAGAAGGCTCAGCGCTTGCGCAAGGGCAAGGTCGAAATCGAAGTCTACCCCGCGCTGGTGGAAGAGGAGGGCAAGGTCACCCTGAAGCTGCTCGACGACCAGGAACAGGCGGCGCGGGAATCATTGCGCGGCGTCGTGCGGCTGCTCATGCTGCAGGTGGCAGACACCGTGAAATATCTGCGCAAACAGCTGTTCCGCGGCCGCGAGCTGGCGATCGTGGCGGCGGGGCTGATGGCCCACGAGCGCCTCAAGGAAGACATCATTTTTGCCGCCGTGAAGATCGCCTGTGTGCCGGAAGGGGAGCTGCCGGTCAGCGAAGACGACTTCAATGCCTGCCTGGCGCGCGGGCGCCAGCAGATCGTGGCCGTGGCCCAGCAACTGGAAGGCATCGTCAGCGGCCTGCTGGCGGATCTCAAGGAAGTGCATCGCCTCCAGGCGCGCTACCAGACGCGTCACGCCCGCTCCGTGGCGGAGTCGCAACGCCAGCTGGCGTTCCTGTTCCGCGCCGACTTCCTGTTCGAAACCGAGGATTTCTGGCTGCGCCAGTATCCGCGCTATCTCAAGGCGCTGGTGGCACGGCTCGAGAAGCTGCCGGGCCAGGTGGAAAAGGATGAGGCCTTCTGCGCAGAGGTGGATGGGTTCCTGCGGGACTGGCAGGCGCTGCGCGACCGCGACGACGGCACGGCGCACAAATGTCTCGCGCAACTGGAAACGTTTCGCTATCTGGTGGAGGAGTACCGGGTCTCCGTGTTTGCGCAGGCCCTGAAAACGGTGCAACCGGTATCCGCCAAGCGCCTGGCGGCGCGGCTGAAACAGATCGAAGCGGAGATGGCCGGGGGCTGACGGCGCGCAGGAGCGAAGGAACCCGGATGGCGCGGACATCCAGCGCACCTCTTTTGGCCTGGACGGCACCACCACGTCGGTCGACAGCTTCGGCCACAACCTGGCGGTAACCGTGTCGGGGCCGGATTTTGAAAGCCGTATCAGCAAGGTGGCGTACGACAGCAGCGGCCGCTACGTGATCAGCGAAACCAATCCGCTCAACCAGACCACCAGCCATACGTATTTCGGGGACGGCAGCGCCTTTGCCGGCCTGTTGCAGGAAACCACCGACGCCAACGGCCTCAAGACCCGCTACACCTACGACAACTTCGGCCGGGTGCTGACCAGCACCGCCCTGTACGGCACAGCCAATGCGGTCACCGCCACCACCAGCTACCACTGGTGCTCTGGCTCGGGTACTCATTGTCCTGCCACAACCGATCCAAATGGCAAGGACTACTACATCAAAACAGTGGGTGCGGACGGCAGCGAAAGCCGCGTCTACTTCGACATGCTGGGCCGCAAGGTGCGGGACGCCACCCTGGGCTTCGACGGCACCTGGGTGTTCGTCGATTACAAGTACAACGACAAGGGCCACAACACCCAGGTCAGCGAACCCTACAAGAACGGTGCGACCGCCTACTGGAACACCATCACCTACGACGCCCTGGGCCGTCCCACCCAAACGGTGGACGCCAACAGCCGCACCGACACCGTCACCTACAACGGGCTCACGGTCACATCGCGGGTAGACACCACGGGCAAGAACCAGCAGAAAATCGAAGTGCGCGACGAGCTCGACAACCTGGTCTCGGTCACCGACAACGCCGGCAAGACCACCACCTACACCTACGACGCCTACGGCCAGATGCTGACCCTGACGCCGCCGGCGGTGTCGGGCCTTACGGTGAGCCCCACCACCATCACCTACGACGAGATGGGCCGCAAGCTCAGCATGAGCGACCCGGACAAGGGCACCTGGAGCTACACCTACAACATGCTGGGCGAACTCATCACCCAGAAGGACGCCAAGAACCAGGTCACCTGCATGGCCTACGACAAGCTCGGGCGCATGGTGAAGCGCGCCGACCTGTATACCGGCACGGTATCCAGCGCCATCGCCACCGCGAGCCAGTCCACCAGCGGCTGCGCCAGCCACAACGCCGCGCACACGTCCCACTGGGTGTACGACACCGCCAGCGGCGCGGGCAAGGGCCAGCTGCACCAGGTCACCGGCCCCAACAGCTACAGCCAGACACTGGTATACGACAGTGTCGGGCGCAACACCCAGGCCACGGAACAGATCGCTGGCGCCAGCTACGTCACCAACAGCACCTGGGACAGCAAGAACCGCCTCGACGTGCTCACCTACCCCGGCCCCAGCAACCGCCTGGCGGTGAAACACACCTACAACGCGCAAGGCTATCTGGACGAGATCAGGAACAACGCCAGCAGCGCCCTGTACTACCGGGCCACGGCCATGGACGCGCGGGGCAACATCACCGGCGAAACCCACGGCAACGGCCTCACCAGCACGCGGGTGTACCAGGCGCAGACGGGTTACCTGCAAAGTGTGCAAACGGGCAACACACCCCTCAACAACCGCCAGAACCTGACCTTCACCTTCGACAAGGTCGGCAACCTGACGGCGCGCACCGACACAATCAAGGGCTTCGCCGAAACCTTCAGCTACGACAGCCTCAACCGCCTGACCGGCACCAGTGCCGATTTTGGCAACGGCCAGTTGCAAACCACCAGCCTGACCTATGACGCCCTGGGCAACATCCTGACCAAGACGGGTGTTGGCACCTACCAGTACGGCAGCCAATGCGGGGCGGGCAACCGCCTGCACGCGGTCTGCCAGATCACGGCGGGCAGCGTGGGCACCAAAACCGCCAGCTACAGCTACGACGCCAACGGCAGCATGACCAGCGGCGATGGCCGCACCATCACCTGGAGCGCGTTCGACAAACCGCTGGCCATCAGCCAGAGCGGTGCCAGTGCCACGATGACCTATGGGCCGGAGCGGCAACTGCTGACAAGAAGTGACGTCAACGGCAGCGATACCACCACGACGATTTACGTGGGCGGGCTGTACGAGAAAGTGACGCTGCCCAGTGGCAATACCGAAGAGCGCCATACCGTAGGTGGCAACACCATCGTGACCTACACCAACCGCACGGCGGGCAGTGCGGGCACCCTCAAAACAAGATACCTGCACAAGGACCACCTGGGCAGCATCACGGTGATCACCGACGAGAGCGGTGCGGAGGCCGAGGCGTTCAGTTTCGATCCGTGGGGTAAGCGCCGGGCGATGAGCCTGGCCCAGCTGCAGAGCATTCTGGGCAGCTGGTCCACCCTCACCAGCTACCAGAAGGGCAACCTGACGATCCCGGCGCTGACGCTGAGTTCGGTCACCACGCACAAGGGCTTTACCGGTCACCAGCAGCTGGACGGGGTGGGCCTGATCCATATGGGCGGGCGGGTGTATGATGCCGAAATAGGAAGATTCCTGAGTGCCGATCCGTTTGTGGACGACAGCACGAATTTGCAGGCGTTGAACCGCTACAGCTATGTGCAGAACAACCCGCTGAGCTATACGGACCCGAGCGGGTATTTTCTGAAGAAGCTGGTGGAGAAGATTGCCAACGCCGTGGGTCATGTTTTTGAGGGCTTTGGCAAGCTGATCAAGACGGGTTTGCAGAAGATCGGGCGGGTGTTCGCGGAGGTGCCGGGGTTGTCGGCAGCCATAGGGGCGGCAATCTGCGGTGTATCCGGCCCCTTGGCGATGGCGTGTATGGCAACCTATGGCAAGGTAATGATGGGTTTGAATGCGGCCATTACACTCGCCAATGGCGGAACCCTGGGGCAGGTGTTTGAGGGCTTGGCGATTGGCGCAATCACTTCGGGAATACCGGGAGCGGATGGCTTGTGGGGCAGTGGTTTGACAGGGGCATTGGGCGATGCCATGAAGAGCCATGCGGCTGCGGCGCTCTTTATGGGCGGTGCGATTGCGAAGGCGCAGGGTGGGAAGTTTATTGATGGGGTCAAGGGTGCGGCGATAGGGCTTGGAGCGCGCAGTGTTGGTTCGGCGGCAAGGGAGACGTATCTGAACAGCGATACCACCTTCTTTTCGGCGCTTGGCGATGAGCTGCGGATCATTACGGCGGTTGAGGAGCCGAAGAGAACATCCATTTATATGGAGTTGGTGAAAGAAGGTGTGCCCATGCCTGTCGGCAGTTCGGCAGCAATGGCACCTCCGGTCTTTTTCAGGGCGGCTCCGATGCAGAGCACAGGCGGTTGGGAGGCTGGATTGTTGCCGAATAGCGCTTATCAGGCAGGAGCCCGTAATATAGTCTCTCAAGAAAGAACTGCTATTGCTCGCTCAGTATTTAATGTGACAGCAGGATCTGGTGTTTTTGGTGGGGTTGGTCGTGGTGCATATACTGTTTGGAAATTAATGCCATCGCAGGTGCAGCAAAGTATTGTCGAGCTTGGTGCTGAAGCGCTTGCGTTCTACTACTTAAACCGGGCGCCAAGTGGTGATGGCCTCCCTAAATACGATCCAAGCCAAAGAGCTTTAGACGAACCTGCTAAGGTTAGAATGAAATGAAGCGTAGGTTTTTGAATGTGAATTTTTTAAGAATCAGTATTTCTGCAGTCTTTATAGCATTAAGTGTGGTTTTGGCTTATTTGGTCACAGAGTCTTTTGCTGTGGCGGTGGTCATTTTGATATTGGTTGTTATCGTAAATATCGTCTTTATAAGGGTTTCTGCGAGTAAGAGGCGTGAAAAACAAAAGAAATTTATAGATATATACGGCCATTTCTCGTCAGACGAAGTGATTGGTGATACTAATTTCTTAAATGGAGTTGGGTATTACGATGGTGATCCTTTTCTGTGTGGTGTGTGTGTATGTGGCAATAGTGTTCGTATAAAAATCTATAGATTCTCTGCGAGCAAATATGGTTGTTTTCTAATTTTTTGGAAGGATGTTGTCTCTTTTTCCGAGCTTGAATCGGGTGGAAAATATATTGCTAAGTTTGTCTTCGCTAAAAAAAATGGATGTGATAACACTTTGTTTTTGCCTTGGGAAAAAGGCTGGGGTGAAAGGTTGAGGTGTGATGGCTAGATTAAAGAGGTTAATTAAAGGGGCCAAAGCCGAATGGCACTTAGTTAAGCTGGAGAAAGGTTGGTGATCCTGTTCCATTTAAAGAGCTTTCCAGGGAGTCGCGGGGGATAATTCGTAGAGGTAAGGAGTAATATTTTGAAATATTATTTTTTGATGCTTGTTTTGGTGGTTCTATCTGGGTGTGATTTGGGAGAGGGTGACAACGCTGTTGCCACTCTTTCGATTCCTTATATTAGTGGCTGCGAGAAAGTGATTGATAAAGAGACAAATAAAGGGGACGGAGGGATTAAAAAATAACCAGCTTTTAAGCTGCTAATGAAGCGGCGGGGGTTAAGTCTTGCGTCTTGCCTTTAGGCCTGATGATTTAGATGGGTACCAGCGCGGACTTTGGCAACGGCCAGCTGCAAACCACCGGCAAAAGGGGACGGAGGGATTAAAAAGCAACCAGCTTTTGAGCGGCTAATAAAGTTATGTAAAATCTACTGACAGAGGCAAATGCAAGGGAGCTGCGATGCCAAGGCGAGCGAGACATTATGTCCCACACCAACCCAAACGGCAAAAGGGGACGGAGGGATTAAAAAATAACCAGCTTTAGCTACAGCAAGACACTGGTGTACGACAGTGTCGGGCGCAACACCCAGGCCACGGAACAGATCGCCGGTGCCAGCTACGTTACCGACAGCAGCTGGGACAGCAAGAACCGCCTCGACGTGCTGACCTACCCCGGCCCCGGCAACCGCCTGGCGGTCAAGCACAGCTACAACGCGCGGGGCTACCTGGACGAGATCAGGAACAACGGTAGCAGCGCGCTGTACTACCGGGCCACGGCCATGGACGCACGCGGCAACATCACCGGCGAAACCCACGGCAACGGCCTCACCAGCACGCGGGTGTACCAGGCGCAGACGGGTTACCTGCAAAGTGTGCAAACGGGCAACACACCCCTCAACAACCGCCAGAACCTGACCTTCACCTTCGACAAGGTCGGCAACCTGACGGCGCGCACCGACACAATCAAGGGCTTCGCCGAAACCTTCAGCTACGACAGCCTCAACCGCCTGACCGGCACCAGTGCCGATTTTGGCAACGGCCAGTTGCAAACCACCAGCCTGACCTATGACGCCCTGGGCAACATCCTGACCAAGACGGGTGTTGGCACCTACCAGTACGGCAGCCAATGCGGGGCGGGCAACCGCCTGCACGCGGTCTGCCAGATCACGGCGGGCAGCGTGGGCACCAAAACCGCCAGCTACAGCTACGACGCCAACGGCAGCATGACCAGTGGCGATGGTAGAACCATCACCTGGAGCGCGTTCGACAAGCCGCTGTCCATTAGCAAGAGCGGTGCCAGCGCCACGATGACCTATGGCCCCGAGCGGCAGTTACTCACAAGAAGCGACGTCAACAGTGGCAACACCACGAGCACGGTCTACGTGGGAGGGCTGTACGAGAAAGTGACGCTACCGGGCGGCAATACCGAAGAGCGCCACACGGTGGGTGGCAACACCATCGTCACCTATACCAATCGGACCTCGGGCAGTGCAGGAACAATAAAAACCCGCTATCTGCACAAAGATCACCTGGGCAGCATCACGGTGATCACCGACGAGAGCGGTGCGGAGGTGGAGGCGTTCAGCTTTGATCCGTGGGGCAAGCGCCGGGCGATGAGCCTGACGCAACTGCAGAGTATTCTTGGCAGTTGGTCCACCCTCACCAATTATCAGAAGGGCAACCTGACGATCCCGGCGCTGACGTTGAGTTCGGTCACCACGCACAAGGGCTTTACCGGTCACCAGCAGCTGGATGGGGTGGGCCTGATCCATATGGGCGGGCGGGTGTATGATGCGGAGATCGGACGCTTCCTGAGTGCCGATCCGTTTGTGGATGACAGCTCGAACCTGCAGGCGCTGAACTAACAAAAGGGGACGGAGGGATTAAAAAATAACCAGTTGAGATTGGTTAAAAAATAATCCCTCCGTCCCTTTATATTTTTGAGATTGGTTAAAAAATAATCCCTCCGTCCCTTTATATTTTTATCATCCTTCCGCCTTTGGGTGTGTTCCTCGAAGTCGGTCTGAAAGGACACTTCTGGCTCAATATCCTGCTCACTCTGCTGGGCTTTGTGCCGGGCATCATTCACGCACTTTATGTGATTTTGAAACATTGTGGAAAACTGTAGGTTGGGCTGAGGAACGAAGCCCAACAGGTTCGGGGTAGAGGTGCGTCCCACGCGTTGGGCTTCGTTCCTCAGCCCAACCTACAGCCTATGCCCCCGCCATCGTCAGCACCAGTTCCTGCATGAAACGCAGGCCTTCGCTGAACAGGCCCTGCAGAAAACGCCCCAGGTCATTCATCAATAACGTCAAGAGAAATATGCCGGCGGTCAGTGACACGGGGGAATTAAAGGGGTCGTATGAATGTTTATTGACCAGCCAGCCCTGGCGCTTGCTAAATATTCAATACGACCCCTTTATTCTAAAAAATATTCTCGGAAATGAGACGCCAATCATGAAAGAATTGGGCGAATCGGCAAGGATAAGTTACGAATGATAAGGCAAATTATGCGTGTTTAAATGGTACTGTTGGGTGCGCTGCTTTCTGCATGTAATAGTGATGGTGTAGAGGCGGAAAAAACTATTTTTATCTATGACAAAAGGGGACGGAGGGATTAAAAAATAACCAGCTTTAGCTACAGCCAGACACTGGTGTACGACAGTGTCGGGCGCAACACCCAGGCCACGGAACAGATCGCGGGCGCCAGCTACGTCACCAACAGCAGCTGGGACAGTAAGAACCGCCTCGACGTGCTCACCTACCCCGGCCCCGGCAACCGCCTGGCGGTCAAGCACACCTACAACGTGCGAGGCTACCTGGACGAGATCAGCGGCAAAAGGGGACGGAGGGATTAAAAAATAACCCGTTGTAGATTGGTTAAAAAATAATCCCTCCGTCCCTTTATACGGACGGGGAACATGCCGGAAGGGATCGATTTTTCGAAGGAGGGTCAAGCTATCTTCCAGCTGGATTCGGCGGCGAAGGCGGCTGGCTCTGAAGGGGCGGAGTCGGTGTTTGGAGAGCTTGCGGTATCGGCGGGTATAGCGCGGTTGCAGGTGGCGGAAGGGAAGGCGCAGGCAGGGAGAGGTAATAGTTATTTGACTGCTCAAAATGCACAAGAGGGTGAATTTGGTAACGGTAAAAAATGGCCTCCACTAGTATGACAAAAGGGGACGGAGGGATTAAAAAATAACCAGCTTTAGCTACAGCCAGACACTGGTGTACGACAGTGTCGGGCGCAACACCCAGGCCACGGAACAGATCGCGGGCGCCAGCTACGTCACCAACAGCAGCTGGGACAGTAAGAACCGCCTCGACGTGCTCACCTACCCCGGCCCCGGCAACCGCCTGGCGGTCAAGGGGGAATTAAAGGGGTCGTATTGAATATTTATTGGCCAGCCACCCTTGGCGTTTACTAAATATTCAATACGACCCCTTTATTTTCCTTTATTTTGAAAATCCTACCCTGTACGCTCAGTGTTTTTGGTGTTTTTTGTCACATGCCGAGGATGCTTTGAATCACCTTTGCTAAGAGTTCCTTGTCTGTGTCCGATAGCTGTCCCATTATCCTGATGACCTGATTTTGTTCCAGGGTGGCGATCAAGGGTTTGAATACTGAAGGTTTAGGTAGCCCGGCTGCTTGCCAGTCTTGCAGTATCACCTCACCCATGGCGAGGGGCTTTCGGATCTGACTGGTGATCGCCATCAGGATCACATCGGGCCGATTCTGTTGGTAGCCCAGGCTGCTGATGATGACTGCGGGACGTTTCTTGGTGGTTTGCAGATTGGTGAACGGAAAGCCCACTAGTACGACATCACCGAAATTATAGGTTGTCGTAGATGGCATCTTCGTCGTTATCCCAGGCTTTGGCGAAAGCGGCTTCGGAAGCGCGTGCGTAATCCTGGCGCAAAAACCGGTTCCGATCACGCTGTTGCAAAAAGTCAATAAAATCTTCCACCTCGGCCAGACGGTCGGGGGAGAGATGTTCCAGTTTTTTCAGTACGTCTTGTACCTGCGGTTGCATAGGATTCCTCCTTGGGCGTTCATTTGTGCGAAACCAAGCAGCAATACAGGTTTATTCTACACAACCACGCGGACGTGGACTACTAAGGCGTCAGCCAGATGCTGACCCGGCAAAAGGGGGCGGAGAAATTAAAAAATAACCAGCTTTAGCTGCAGCAAGACGCTGGTATACGACAGTGTCGGGCGCAACACCCAGGCCACGGAACAGATCGCCGGCGCCAGCTACGTCACCAGCAGCACCTGGGACAATAAGAACCGCCTCGACGTGCTGACGTACCCCGGCCCCGGCCACCGCCTGGCGGTGAAACACAGCTACAACGCGCAAGGCTATCTGGACGAGATCAAGAACAACGCCAGCAGCGCGCTGTGCTACCGCGCCACGGCCATGGACGCACGCGGCAACATCACCGGCGAAACCCACGGCAACGGCCTCACCAGCACGCGGGTGTACCAGGCGCAGACGGGTTACCTGCAAAGTGTGCAAACGGGCAACACACCCCTCAACAACCGCCAGAACCTGACCTTCACCTTCGACAAGGTCGGCAACCTCATAGCGCGCAGCGACAGCATCAAGGGCTTCGCCGAAACCTTACTTGACCCCCGCGACGGCATTCACCGGTGCGAACAAGGCCGCCTACCTGGCCTTGGGCGTCAATCTAGAGGGCCGAAAGGAACTTCTGGGTATGTGGCTCCCAGGTATCCGAACACTATAGGCTCATGCCTCATTGGATAGGGCTTTCAGTACCATCTGCTTCGAGACTTGGCTACAATACCGCGTTAAATCTGGCCGTCCCCATGGAATAACAATGTTTGGAGACCTTGTTCGCCGTTCGCTGCTGCCGCCGGTGCTGCTCTGCCTGACATGCCTGCCTGTTCTCGGCGAGCAGAACCCCCAGGATCCCTGGGAGGGTTTCAACCGTGCCATGTTCACCTTCAACGACAAGGCGGATGCCTATGTGCTCAGGCCAGTGACCAAGGGCTACAAGGCGGTGACACCCGATCCCGTGGAGCGGGGCATAGGTCGCATGTTCGCCAACCTGGGCGAAATCGTCAGCGTCGGCAACAGTTTGCTGCAGGGAAAATTCCGTCAGGCGGGCCACGATAGCGGTCGCTTCCTCATCAACAGCACGGTGGGTGTGCTGGGGTTCTTCGATGTTGCCACCGAGTTCGGCTTGTACAAAAATGAACGGGAGGATTTCGGGCAGACGCTCGGTGCCTGGGGCGTGAATTCAGGTCCGTATCTGGTGCTGCCGTTCCTGGGGCCGAGCACCCTGCGTGATGCTCCGGCGCGCCTGGTGGACGGCTACGCCAATCCCATCAATACCATCGACCATGTGCCAACCCGCAACACCACCTATGGTGTCGATGTGGTGTCTGGTCGGGCCGAATTGCTCGATGCAGAGAAGCTGGTCAGCGGTGACAAATACGTCTTCATCCGTGATGTTTATTTGCAACGCAGAGCCTATCTCGTCAGCGATGGCGAACTGGACGACGACTTCGGTGACTTTGACGACTACGATGATCCGGATGACTACTGAGGAAGCCGCGAGCCATGTGCTCATCTGAGCCCTCTCATTTCGAGGCACAACCGTGAAATACGAACTCAAGGGTCTGGTGCTGGGCGCGAGCCCAGAGCAAGCCTCGATCTGGTCCAGGCATCTCGAGGAAGCCGGCTGGGAAATGGAGTATCTGGCCTCGACCCAGGCGGGCGCGCTGGATCTTTGCGAGGATTATCAAGTCATTATCGTTGTGCTTTCAGGTGGCAAGAAGGATATTGCGTCGCTGCTGGTGAGATGCTCGGAACGTGATGCCGCAGCGTTTCTGCCGGTGTTGCCGCAGGCATCACCGCAGGAACTGATCGAACTGGTGCGCCTGGGCGTGGGTGATATTCTGCTGCAGCCCTTCGAGGGACCGGAGCTGGTGGAGGCCGTCGAGCGGGTTGCCCGTCACCGCGCCCTCTATCAGGAAAACGACTCCTACAGCAGCCGCCTGGAGAAGATCAACCAGGAGCTGCGCGAAAGTCTCGATATTCTGAAAATGGATCAGATTGCCGGGCGTCAGGTGCAGAAAAACCTGTTGCCGCTCGAGCCGCTGGTGTTCAACGATTACGTGGTCGATCACAAGATCATTCCGTCGCTGTATCTGTCCGGCGACTTCGTTGCCTACAATCTGGTATTCGATCGCTATATCCTGTTCTACATTGCCGATGTCTCCGGTCACGGTGCGTCGTCGGCTTTTGTCACCATTCTGCTGCGCTTCATCCTCAAGCGTATTCTGCGCCGCCACATGATCAGCAACGACGTCAAAGCGCTGGCGCGTGCGCCCGATGGCTTCATCGAGCACGTCAATCGCCAGGTGATGGCCACCGGGCTTGAAAAGCAGGTTGCCATGTGCGCCGGCTCGATCGATATGGAAACCAGCGTGATGCGCTATTCCGTGGCGGCGCAGGTTCCCATGCCGCTGTTCATCACCGAGAATGAAGCCCGCTTCCTGCCCGGCAAGGGCAAGATCATCGGGCTTTTCGAGGACGCTACCTGGCCCGTCGAAGAAATGCTGTTGCCGGACAGCTTCCGGCTCGTGATGGTTTCCGACGGCTTGCTGGAAACCTTGCCCGTCAAGGGGCTCCATGCCCAGGAGCGCTATCTGCTCGAGACACTGGCAGCGGTGCCGCCGAACCATCAGGCCATGTGTCGCGCCCTCGCCCTGGACAAGGTGGCAGAGGCTGCGGACGACGTATCCATTCTCACCATCTGCCGCGGGAGTAACATGTGACTGAAGGGCGGATCCTCGTTGCCGAGGAAAAGGGCGTCTATCTGCTCAAGCTGGGCGGTGATATTCGCGTCACCCTCTGTGCTTCGATTTCGGACTACATCGAAAAAATTTTCTCGGGCGACGAGGCCAGGGAAGTCTATGTGGATCTGCTCGACGCGGAGGGTATCGACAGCACCACGCTCGGCCTGCTCGCCAAGCTCGCCATCTACACCCAGGAGCGCTTCCTGATCCGTACCCGCCTGCTGTGTGTCAGTCGCGACATCCTGCGCATGTTCGACGCCATGGACATTGCAGAGTTGTTCGACATCGTCGGCATCTCCGGCAGCCCCAACCTGTCGCCCACGGAAGTCATCCCCGCCGAACTCGACGAGGAAACCCTGCGCCAGCACGTCCTGGAGGCGCACAAACTGCTGGTCAAACTCAACCCCAGCCTGACATCGGAATTCTTTGACCTGATTACCAGCCTGGAATCGTTGGAGTGAGAAGAGATGTCTGACGCTGGATGTCTGACGTCTGACGCTTTGATCGGTGCGCTCAGGCTGCGTGCAGAAAGGTGGCGAAAGAAACCCTGTTTGTACAAGGAGGAGTTCTGGCTCAGTCGAAGCGAGATATTGCCGATCGGTTTGTCGTGAGCGTCAGACGTCAGACATCCAGCGTCAGACACCAAACATTAAAGATCCAGCGCCATCTGTTCAACCCGCTTTTTCGCACTTTCCGCGGCTTCCTGGCCGGATTCCGTCATCTTGCTCAACGATTCCAGAAGTTGGCTGTGAAGGCTGTGGGCTTCTTTCTGCGATCTGGTGGCGATACCTGCCAGGTGCAAGGCCATGACGCCATGAAAGGCCGCCCATAACAGTTGGCCCTGTTGCTCGGCCTGGGGTTGTGACAGCGGAGTGCCGGAAACTGCCTGGCTGAGGCGGGTGAACGTGCGATCGAGGCGCGACAGGGCGCCGGCGAGGGCAGGGTAGTCAGTGGGGGCGGGCTGTTCGAGGGCAAAGGCGAGTTTACAGGCGGTGGGCTCGGCGCTGACGAATGCCACATAGGCGCCGATAAAGGCCCGGCTCTGCTCTTCGGGCGTTGCGTTGCTCAGGGCCTGTTCCAGATCTGTCGCCAGCTTGTCGACGTGGATGGTGCGCACTGCGGCGAGAATGTCATCCTTGTTCTTGTAGTAGCTGTAAAGCGCCGTGGCGCTGTACCCCATTGCGCGCGCCAGACTGCGCATGGAAACGCGCTCGGTGCCAAGCTCGCTGAACTGGCGCAGAGCCACTTCACACACCTTCTGGCGAAACTCCGTAACTTTCTGTTCCGTAAGTGCTTCTGGCATGAGCTGCCTCTCTCTTCAGCAAGCTGAATCAGATAAAAACG
The DNA here is from genome assembly GCA_964469165.1 of uncultured Porticoccaceae bacterium. Taxonomy (GTDB): domain Bacteria; phylum Pseudomonadota; class Gammaproteobacteria; order Pseudomonadales; family Porticoccaceae; genus CAYXXZ01. The sequence continues at coordinate 18,770 of CAYXXZ010000013.1, read as the reverse complement.
TTGTTATATTACGGCGTTGGTTATCGCTGGTAAATGGGTGTTGCGCAGCCGTCGGAAGAATAACGGGATGACGCATCTGTTGCCGGAGAGGGCATATTTTCTTGACCCTCATTGCCATTTTGTAGAGACTGGAACTCATAGCAGGTTACAACTGTCTGACGACAGACTCTGGTTTTCTTCTGCGACGACGCAACAACCCCTTTCTGTTGGACAGGGCATTCGTCATCGAATGCAGGGGGGGGGGCGATCGCGCTTTGCGAGAAAAAAATCGGTGTCAGAGCTGAAGGTCCTGGGGTTGTGATGCTGGCAGGGTTGCATCCGAGGGGAAGGGAACATTGCGCGATATCATATCGGGCGCCAAAAAACATATAGAAGTAAGGTGGTATGGCGAATACACAAGCATCCCAGGGCGGCCAGGAAGTCCTGCACACCAGTAAAATCACATTCGTTCAATTCTGCATCATTTTTCTGTGTTTCTTCGGCATGATGCTCGATGGTTTCGATATCGTCATCATTTCGTTTACGGCGCCGGGCATCGCCCGCGAATGGGCCGTAAGCCCGGAGCAGCTGGGAATCGTGTTCAGTTCGGGGCTGGTGGGGATGACCATCGGCGCCATGTTCCTGTCTTCCATCGCCGACCTGTATGGTCGCCGCACGCTGGTCAGTGCCGCGCTGGTGGTTACCGGAATCGCGACCACGGCGGTCTACTATTCCGGTTCGGTGAGCGAATTGATCGCGCTGCGCTTCATCGCCGGCCTGGGAATGGGCGCGCTGATGGCGGTGCTGCCGGCCATGGGGGGAGAGTTCAGTCCGCAGAACCATCGCAATTTCATCTTGTCGATCATGGTGTCGGGCACGTCGGTGGGGTCGGTGCTGGGTGGCATGATTTCCGCGTGGGCCATCCCCGAATTCGGTTGGCGTACGCTGTATTACTACACCGGTATCGTCATTGCCGCGACCGGCGTGCTGTTTTATCTGGTGGTACCCGAATCGCTTCAGCATGTGGTGACCCGTGGCAGCGACGCACTGGCAAGAGTCAATCGCACCCTCAAATACATTGGTCACAACACGCTTGCTGAGCTGCCGCAATTTGCCCAGTCGGGGGTGAGGGAATCCGCCAGCGTGAAATCGTTGCTGACGCCCAGCCGGCGCAAGATGACACTGTTCGCCTGGGGCGCCTTCGGGATGGGCTTTGCGGGCATGTACTTCATGACCAACTGGATGCCCAAGATCTTTGTCGATTCCGGTATTCCCGAGGAGCAGAGCATCCATGCCGTGGTGATCCTCACCTTCGGGTCGATCATCGGCGCCATGAGCATCGGCTGGCTGTCCAAACGTACGAGCCTGAATTATCTGATCGCCATCGCATTCGCCATCGGCACCGTGCTGACGCTCATCCTGAGCCTGGTGCTGCGCCAGTCCGGTGAGTACACCGTGCCACTGGTATGGGCCGTTTCATTCCTGGTGGGCATGATGGTCCACGGCGCCTTCGCCAATCTCTATTCCATCGCCCTGGCGATCTATCCTCCCCAGGTGCGGATCACCGGTATCGGCTGGTGCTACGGGCTCGGCCGCGCCGGCGCCATCATCAGTCCCGCGCTGGCTGGCGTCATGATCGGCATGGGCATGAATTCGGCCGACGTGCTGGCATGGTTCGTCATCACCATCGTCATTGCGGCCTATTTCACTTGGCGGATAAAGGTCAAGGAAATGACCTGAGCGCAGCCGTGCCGGCGGTGCGTGCCGGCAACTCGTGGAGGATAATAATGAACCCCAGTGACTACTTTTGTTTCGACGCCGAGGATGAGCACCTGCACAGGCCCGGTCCAGAGCGGGCCTGGAACGAGTCCCTGGCATTCTGCGCCATCGAGGCCGGCGGCCCCGCGCTTTTCGTTCGCCACGGGCGGCGCTACAACGAGGGCCATATCGAGGTAACCGTTGCGCAGCTCAATCCCGGCGGTTCCCTCGATGTGGCATTCGCGAAACGCCCCATCGATGTGGCCTCGATTGGCGACGGCACGTCATCATCCGCGGGCGGGCTGACATTTTCACTTATCGAACCTCTGAAACGCTGGCATGTGGGTTATTCCGGCAAGATCCGCCATATTCCCGACTACCGCCACTTCGCCGCAGACCCCGGTGCTGCGTTGAAAGCCGCTGCCGTCAGCGAGGGTGCGTTCGATCTGGTTTTTGAAGACCAGGGGCCGCTGTTCGCGCCCGGCCCGAACGGCACCATCCCCGGCGGCGACAGGTTTCTGTCGGGGCGTCACTATGAATCGAGCATCCGCTGCCGTGGTGAAGTCGCGCTGGGCGGTACGCGCCGCACCCTGGATACCCAGGGGTTTCGCGATCATTCCTGGGGCGTGCGCGACATGACGCGGGTACTGTTCCATCGCTGGCTGTGGGTGCAGGTTGACGAAACCACCAGTTGCATGGGCTGGTTCACAGGCACGGAGGATGAGGACTTCTGCTCCGGCATCATCATTCGCGACGGCGTCGGGGAGGTGGCCACCAGCGCGGTGCTCAGCTCCCGCTATGCCCGGGACGCAGAACAATACGTGCAGGAATGCCACCTGGTGCTCGGCTCGGACAAGGGCACCATCGACGTGGTGCTGGAGCCAGGCGCTGTGCTGCCGCTGCGCTATCAGAAAGAAGGGCGCACCAGCCGTATCCTGGAGTTCGCTTCCCGCACCAGGGATGGCGGCATGCCGGCCTGGGCCGAGTACAGCGACATCCTGGTGGACGGTGTTCCCAGCGGCAACAGGAGAGCCTGATCGTGCATATCGACAGCAAGCCCGCGGCGGCGCCCAGCGCTGCGGTGCGGGCCATCATCGACGAAGCGAGCAAGATCGCCGACGGCGTCTATCCCATTTGTTCCGCAGTCGACAGTCGCTTTCCCGTCCATACGCGTCTCGGCACCGTCGAGGTGTTCCCCGGCACCATGACGCCGGCGGCGTGGGCCAGTTCGGGCTCGGCCGTTTCCCGTATGACCCAGCGTGTCGCCGCCGAAATGGGCATCGTTTCGGCAAGCGATCCGCTCAGTTTTCAGGGCGTGTTCTACGGTTGCTGCGCGACCAATATTTCCTCGTATATCCATGTGATGCGGCGTCTGCCCGGTGCACCCTGGTTGCCCTGGAGCCGCTCTGCACTGGCGGTGGTACAGCCTCATGCCGATCCGATCACGGGCTGGGAGCCGCCGCCGAACCTGGTGTCGTGGCTGGTGGACTGTTTGTGGCGCCTGCGGGGCTGGGGCAGATCGCGCCGTCTGGAAGCGGAACTGCAGCGGGAAATGGCACCGCTGGAAACCCAGCTCGAGCAGGGCGAGGCGGAGATCGCCACGCGCGACTACAGCGCTCTTGGCGTGGAAGAGCTGATCGAGGAGTTGAAGAAACCAACGCTCAATACGCAGCTGGTGCGGATCCACGTGGGCGTGACCCTGCTCGTTGGCAGCCATTACATGCGCCTGGTGCAGGCCATCGCCCGCCACACCGACATGCCGCCCATTCATACCGCCAATGGCCTGCTGGTGGCGATCGGCGACGTGGAAAGCGCAAAGCCCGCACTGGCGCTCGAGATCATGGCGCCGCTGGTGCGCGAGGCGCCGCGCCTGGCGAACTTGCTGCGCGCGGGCCAGTTCGCCGAATTTGCCGCAACGTTGGCCGCCCCGGGCGATGCGGCGGAGCAGCGGGTCGCCGATGCCCGCAACGATTTTCTGAAACTCTATGGCTACCGGGGAATCGGCGAGTCCACCATCGACGCGACGACCTGGGGCGAGGATCCCGGCCAGGCCGATCGCCTGCTGGCGCTCTACGTGGCCAGCGACGGGATGCGCGATGCGAGTGCCGGCGCACGCCGTCGCGAAGCACTCGAAGCCAAGGTGCTCGCAAGGATCGCAAACGCAACTGTCCGCGCCAGGGTGCAAGGTTATATCCGCAGTGTCCAGACGTTTGCGGCGATGCGCGAGCGCAGCAAATCCCTGACGGTGCGCCAGAGTTTGCGCACGCGCCGTATTCTCAAGGCACTCACGGCGCGTCTCGTGGAGGCAGGGGCGTTCGAGAAAGAAGAAGATCGCGAAATGCTGTCCTTCAAGGAGCTGACCGGCGCACTGACGATGGACCGCAATACCCTACGCGAGCTGATCACACGCCGCCGTCACGTTTACCAATTGATGAAGAAGCTCGACATCGTCGAACAAACCTTTTCCGGGCTGCCCACCCCCAGGCTGGCGGATGCCGCGACCTCGGGCCAGGCTGAAGTGGGTGCCGTTCTGGCAGGGCTTTGCATCAGCCCCGGCAGGGTGGAAGGCGTTGCCCGGGTCATCCGCGATCCACGCGAAGCGGCTGTGATCCGCGCGGGCGAAATCCTTGTTGCGCCCTACACGGACGCGGCCTGGTCGCCGCTGTTCGTGCTGGCCTCGGGCGTGGTCATCGACAGTGCCACGCTTATCAGTCACGGCGCCACGGTCGCGCGCGAACTGGGGCTGCCGGCGGTGGCCAACGTTGCGGGCACCACCGCCATTCGCGATGGCGACCGCATCCTGGTGGATGCGGACAGGGCCGAGGTCACCATTCTCGAGCGCCCCGAACCTGCGCCCGTCGAGGCCGCGACGCAGCAGGGCAGTACAGCATTCACCCATACGCGGCGCGCTTTTGCGGTATTGCGCTCGCTGCGTCTCAAGGGGCGTGCAGCAACCGCCGCGCTCGTCGCAGGCAGCGGACTCGCGCCAGAGTCCATCGCGGAAATTCTCGATGGCGCGCAAAGCGCGGGCTTGTGTGTCCGCGAGGACGACACCTGGCAGATGACGCCCGCGGGGTTTTCATGGGTCGAGGAAAATCTCGTTCATGATCGCCCTGATCCCGTCGCGGCGGAAGCGTTGCACGAACGCTTCCTGCCCCTCAACGGACAGTTCAAGCAGCTGGCGTTCGACTGGCAAATGCGCGATCCGCAGACCCTCAACGACCACAAGGATGCGAGCTACGACGCAGCGATACTGGCCCGTCTCGATACCTTGCACGAGCAGATGCGGGAACTGGTTGTCAGTGTCGGCCAGCTGAATTCGCGGCTGGTACCGTTTGGCGAGCGCTTCGAGAAAGCTTTGCAGCATGTGAAAAGCGGTGAAACGCAGTTTCTCATGTCACCGAGAGTGGATAGCTATCACACCGTCTGGTTCGAATTCCATGAAGAGCTGATCGGCATGACAGGGCGCACACGTGCGGAGGAGGCTGCTGCGGGCAGGGGGGCCTGAGGCGCAGGTTTCCGCGACGCACTATCCCTGCGCCGGGCTGGGAAAGTGCAGGGCCACCCGCGTGCCGTCACCGGGATTTGAATCCACGGACAAGGTCCAGTTCAGATGTTCGCAGAGGCGCGTGATGAGGGTGAGGCCGATACCTCCCCCCTGGGTGCCTTCACTGCGCGCCAGCCGGGTGTAAAGCTCGCTGATTTTCTCGGCGGAAATGCCCGCTCCCTGGTCCTCGATGATCACCGTGCCATTTGCGCTCAGGGATACCTGCACATCGCCGTTGCGGGTGTTTTCGATGGCGTTGCGCAACAGGTTGCCGATGGCGGACTTGACGATCTGGAGCGGTGCATCGATCGTGTATTCCGGCAGCGTGCCGAGGACGATGGCGACTTCCTTGCCCTGCGCCAGATGTTGGTGATCCTGCACGATTTGAGGTAGCAGGCTGTGCAGTTTCACCGCTTCCGAGGATTCGGTCAGCCGCGCGGGGTCTTTTGCCAGCACCAGCAGGAGGGTGACGAGCTCGTTGGTGTCGCTCGTCGTTTCCACGATTCTGCGCAGGCGGTTGCGCATCGTTTCGGTGGTTCCGGGTTCGCCCAGGGCCAGTGTGGCGGCCCCGGCGATGATCGACAGAGGGGTTCTCAGCTCGTGACTGGCAACGCGAATAAAGGCTTGCTCCCTGTCCATGAATGCCGCGTTCCGGACAATGTAACCGTTGATGGCCTCCGTGATCAGGGTGAGCTCCGAGCTGGCGTTGGCGGGCAACGCGACGAGCTGCCCGCCCTTTGCGGGGTCCAGGGCGCCGATCCGGTCGGAAAGTACCTGCAAGGGCTGTATCAGCCGTCCGGTGCCCCAGACCGCGGCGCAGCCCAGCAGCGCCGTCACAATGAAGGCGGACAGGAAAATGATGTTGCGCAGTTGGGCCTCGCGGCCTTCCAGGTCGGTGATGTCGAGGGCGATGACGAAACGCTGGTCATCCGCGTCCTCGATCAGAACCACTTTCTCGCGGCCGTCGAGAAGGATTTCGTCGTGGACTCCCGGGGCGAGACGCAGCAAAGGATTGTGCGGTGTCGCTTCGGCATCGATGGCAAACACATGCAACGTCTCGGTTTCCGGCCATGAATAATCGGGATCCTGCTGACGCCTTTTCAGGAAATGATCGAGCTCGGCGGTGAGCAGGGATTCCCAGACCAATTTCTCGGCGCTTTCATTCACCACGAAGTCGTTGGCAAGCACACCCAGGGTCAGCAGGATGATGTAACCCAGCAGCCCCACGGTCAGACGCCGCCTGAGGCTCCAGGCCGATTGCCGCACGTTGGTCGCCGTCATTGCGCGATACGGTAGCCGCAGCGTGGCACGGTCTGAATGAGCTTATGGGGGAAGGGCGCGTCCACCTCGCGGCGCAATTCGTAAATATAGCCGCGCAGGCGGTTGCTCTCCGGTGGCTGGTCGCCCCATAACGCTTCTTCAAGCTGTTCGTGGGAAACCACGTCGGGGCTGTTTTCCAGCAGCACGCGCAGCAGCGTGCGCAACGCGGGGAAAAGCTGAAGTTTGACGCCCGCGCGGGTGACTTCCTGGGTTTTCAGATCAAATTCGAGATCGGCCACGGCCATGCGGCGCTGCCGGCCGGCGCGGCTTGAGCGCGCGATGATGGCGTGCAGGCGCGCTTCGAGTTCAGGAAATTCGAAAGGCTTGGTCAGGTAGTCGTCCGCGCCGGCATCGAAACCGGAGAGCTTGTCCGGCAATTCGTCCCGCGCCGTCAACATGATGATAGGGGTGTCGATATCCTCGTCGTCGCGCAGGCATTTCAGCAATTGATATCCATCCATGCGCGGCAGCATCCAATCCAGCACGATGGCGTCGTAGCGCTGGGTGCATGCCAAATGTTTGCCGGTGATGCCGTCCGGTGCCGCGTCCAGTATATGTCCACGGCCTTCCAGGTACTCGAAGAGGTTGGCTAACAGTCTGCGATTGTCTTCAACGATCAAAAGCCTCATAGCGTCGTTCCGGGTGCTTTTTGCGTATCGTCGAAGTGCTCCAGAGCCGGACAAAAATAGGACATGCGAAACGCTATATTAACAATAATCGTTCTCATTAAAGAAATTGCGACTCAACCGTTTGAAGAAATGATGCCTGTGCCGGCAGCGCGGTGCAAGGCGCCAGTTCAATCCGTCAGCGGAAAAGCGGTAGCGCGATCAAGAGGTCGAGGAACTGTGGTTCGCGGTGGTGCGGGTGATTGCGGAATCATCACTCACCCGTGAGCCGCACTGTTTTTTTATCGCGAAGAGAAAGGGAGTCAATCATGAAAAATTCAAAACAGTCGTCCATCTTCCACCAGGCGCCGCGCCGCAAGTCGTTGTTCCTGGCGATTGCCGCCAGCCTGGGGGCGGCTTCAGCCGCGGTGGCGCAGGACGCTCCGCCCGCGGAGCGTGGCGGCGCCGACGAGCGCACGATGATATTCAGTCCGGTCCGCGTCATTGGCAATCTGGAGGATCCACAGGCCACCACGGGTTCGGCGTATACCCTGACGGAACGCGAACTGGAGAAATTCGAATACACCAACGTCACCAACATTCTGCGCAATGTACCGGGTGTCTACGTGCGGGAGGAGGATGGACTCGGTACGTATCCGAGGATTGGCATTCGCGCATCCTCAGCCGGCCGCAGCGACAGGGTGACCATTCTTGAAGATGGCATCCCGGCGGCGATGTCGATATATGCGAACACCTCGGCATACTTTTTCCCCCCGGTGGGGCGCATACAGGGCATCGAGGTGCTGAAGGGCCCCGAGATTCTGTTGCACGGCCCTCATACTACCGCGGGCGTGGTGAACCTGCTGTCCACCGAAATTCCGGAAGAGGCCGGTGGCATGCTCAATGTGGAGCTGTCGGAATTCAACACGCGCAAGATTCACGCCTATTATGGCGCCACCTATGGCCAGTTTGGATTCCTGCTGGAAACCTACCAGGCCAACAGCGATGGTTTTCATAACATCGATCGTTCCAGTCACACGGCGGGCAACGATATCAACGACTATGTCGGCAAGGTGCGCTGGACCAGTGATCCCGGCGCGGCGTACAAACAGCAACTGGATCTGAAAATCCAGTACAACGAAGAGACGGCGGATGTCAGCTACCTGGGCCTGACCGAAGCCGACTTCAACAGCAACTCCAACCGGCGCTATGGGCTGAGCGAGCTGGAGCGCATGGATCGCGGTCGCAAGGCGGTCAGTCTGCGCCACCAGTTCCATTTCGATGACAGTACCAAACTGACGTCCACCGCCTACTGGGGCGACACTTACCGCTATTACAATCGCCTGAACCAGATCAATGGCATCAGCCTTGGCGGTATTACCGACATCATCAACAACAACCTTGCGGGAACCACTCCCCACAACAGCGCGGCGCTGCTCAACGGCATTCTTCAGGGTACCGCCGACACCACTCACGCCAATGGCGTGCGCTACGGCCACAACCACCAGAATTTCGAGGCCAGGGGGGTGCAGTTCGAACTCAACAAGCAATTCTCGACCGGCGCCATCGAACACGATCTGGTCGTCGGTGTGCGCAGGCACGAGGACATCACCGGCAATGCCGTCAAGGGTATTTCCAACAGCATCTACAACCAGGTCAACGGCAGCCTGGTCTACATTAGTACCGCTGCCGCCACGCCAAGCGAGGGTGAGGCCAAGGCGACGTCAGTATGGATTGCGGACTACATTACCGTCGGTTCCTGGACACTGATGCCGATCATCCGCTACGAAGACATCGAGACCCGCGGCAACGTCGCCTCTGGTGTATCCCACACTGCGGCCAACAGCAACAGCCTGGACCAGACCACTCTCGGTTTCGGCGCCAACTATGCTCTCGATGGCAACTGGACGCTGCTGGCCGGTGTTCACGAAGGCTTCGCGCCTCCCGGCAACGGCGTCGGACGGGGAACGGAAGGGGAGGAGAGCCTCAACTTCGAAGCCGGTGTGCGTTACCGCAGCACCGACGGCTCCTTCGGTGTGGACGCGATTGCGTTCTACAGCGACTACGACACCACTGTTCGCCAGTGCCTGTTTGCCAACCCTTGCGTGAATCCCGTACCGGGCGGAGCCCCCATCGTCGATGGCAGCACCCAGCAGACCGGCGCCAAGGAGGTCGCGGGCCTGGAGCTCGGTATATTTGCCGATCTGTATGACAACGGCTCCATCAAAGTACCGCTGCGCCTGTCCTATACCTATACCGACGGCGAATACAACGGCGCTTCCGACCTGCCCACGGGGGTACAGAGCGGCGATGTGCTTGAGTACATGCCGGAGAACATCGCGGCGCTTCAGATCGGTGTCGAGAGTGTTCACAACTGGCGCGCCTACGCCGCATTCAACTATACGGATGGCTCCTATACCACCAACACTGCGGGCCGGTCGGGGGTAGATAATACCTATCTCACGACCGAGGACTTGTTTACCGTGGATCTCAATATGACCTTCAGTTTGTCTGAAGACACGGAGGTGTACGCCAAAGTGGATAACCTGTTCGACGAGCAGAGTATCACTCACCGCGGCGCCGACGGTGCCCGTGGCAATGCGCCGCGCTGGGCTGGCGTCGGTTTCCGCATCCGCTACTGATAACGAAAGGGACAGGGACGTCTCGCATTGCTCTTCTTGCAGTCATGATCGATCCTTTTATTGCTTCATTTACAGGCACCGCTGTCGAATTTTTTGAGACGGTTGCCATCGCCTATGCCATCGCCAGAGCCGGTTACCCCCGCGAAGCGTTATCGGGGCTGGTGTTGGGGCACGTACTTGTGTTTGCCGTGGCCGTGTTCCTGTTGCCGTTTCTGGCATTTTTTCCGGTCTTCTGGTTGCGTCTCGTCGCTGCCGTGCTCCTTGCATCGATGGGACTGCACTGGTCGTTCAAATCGTTGAAACGTATGCGAGAGCAGCGGCGTCCCGGCTGGGTCGAAGATCCGCTCGGCGCGGTGCGGGTGACTCCGGCGACGTCCTCGGCAGAGAAGTTTTCACTGTTCGTATTTTTTGTCATGGTCAAAAGCTCGGCCGTCGAGGCGGCGGAGATCGTGCTGGTCATTTTTCCTGTCGCGTCTGCAACCTCGGCATGGAGTCAGGTTTTTTGGGGGGTGGTTGCCGGTATGGCCGCAGTATCGGCAGCCGCACTGGCGTTTCGTGGTCAGTTGAGAAAAGTCCCGGAGGTAAAGTTGAAACTGGTCACTGGATTTATTCTCGCCGTTATCGGTACCTCATGGTTGCTGGAGCTTTACCGTGATTACTCCGTCTGACCATAAGTTCCAGTCGATGGTGGAGGTTTATGTATGAGTGAGGTCGTGACAAATGCCGAAGCCGAGCGGCTTCAGCGCCTGTGTGTGGCGGGCGTTCGCCCGACCGTCGCACGCGGTGGTGTATTGCAGGTATTGGAGGAGGAGGCGCCCAAGCGGCTCGATATGGATGCTGTATTTCAAGGCCTGCTTGAGCGGGGGATACATCTCACCCGCGGGACGGTATACCGTGCCCTGGGAAGTCTCGTCGCTCACGGTTTGTTGCTGCGTGAATGGCGCAGCGGCATAAGCGGGGCGAAAGCGGTCTATGGACTTATGACACCCGACGCACGGCTTTGCGATGTGGAAATAACGTGCAAGAAATGCGGATGCGCGGCGGATATTGGTAATGTCTCATTGCACGAGCAATTGCGGTGCCTGGCGCTTGATCGCGGGCTTGACCTGGCCGCGCAACCAATGACCATTCTGGCCATGTGTACGCAATGTGCGAAGTACAGCTAACCGGGAGACGCGGCTTCTGAGCGCTAACGATCTCTAAAGAAAGGGGGTCAGATTCAAGGTCAAGGCGGCTGTTTCTGGCGCCGGGGATTGTTCTTGTTCCCAGGCCGGACAGACAGTCACATCTCAGTTGAAGACCAGGGTGAAGCGGGTACCGCTGCCCGCGCTTACCGGAGACGTCACGTCCAGGCTCCAGGATTGCATGGTGCAGACGCGCTTTGCGATGGCCAACCCCAGCCCCGTCTGATTGATGTTCGAAGGCGAAGTGGATGCTCCGTGTGCATTCTGCCGTTGATCGGCGCGGCGGTTGCTGAAGTAGCGGTCGAACACGCTGGCAAGTTCCGCGGGTTCTATCCCCGGTCCCGAGTCGGTGAACTGAAGGCCGCCTGAAATGGATTCAACCACGAGTGTTCCCGGCGCGGCGTGTAGCACCGCATTGCGTATGATGTTGCGCATGACCGTCATGAGGGCGTGGCAGCTCAATGTCTCTTCATGGCTGGGCTCGACCAGATTCACGAAAGTCAGACCGGCTTTGCCTGCCTCCAGGCGCAGGCTTTCGAAAATGTCCTCGACGCTGGTGCGGATAGCGACGCGTGTCCGATCCTCGGAGCGCGCGTGTGTCAAACTGTATGTGCTTTCCAGCGATTGATTTATTTCATGAACGGATTTGACGATGCGCTTGAGCCGGGAGTGAATGCCGGACGAATCTTTAATGCTGCCATTCAGCATCAGTTCCGCATCACTGCGAATGACTGTTAGTGGCGTGCGGATTTCATGATGCAGGTTCGCGGAGAATTCCCGCTGGTCCGCGATGGACGCATCGACCTGGTCTTGCACACGGTTGAACACCTCCATCAGGCGGTCGGCTTCGTTTCTGTGAACGGTCGCACCCGGAGATGCGCTTGGCACCCACCTCGTCAGGCGCTCGGTGAGAACATTCAGGGGGTTGATCAGCCACTGTGCGACGGAGTTGCTGATGATCAGCGCCAGCAGGGAGCAGATAATGACGATGCCCACCAGGGTCCAGGCAAATTCATGTAACTGGCCCTCTATCACGATGGAGTCGTAGAGCACATAAAGCCGTCCGTCCATGGCATTTTCAATGGCAACGTGCCAGGTTCTGTCACCTTTGTCGATGCTGTGCAGGCCCGCGGGCAAGCCGCGTAACTCGGCGGGCAAGCTGTCGGACGGGTTCTTCGGCGACTCTCCCCAGGCATACATGGAGGGGGCCATGTCGCGCTCGAAAGCGGTAGTCCACTCGTCGCCAAACCGGGATACGCGGGTGACCAGACGCCTGGATTCGGTCTGAATCAGGTTGTCGATCATCTTGTCTTGTATGTAGACATAGGAAAAATAGGCCAGCATTGCCGACAGGCAGACCGCCAGGCTGACCAGGCATGTCAGTACGAAGGTGGTGCGCCGGGCGATGGACTTTTTCATGTTTCGTTCGCTGGTGAATCGGTCAGGCGCCAGCCGATGTTGTGCACGGTCTCGATCCCGTCGTAGCCCAGGCTGTTCAGGGCTTTGCGCAACAGGTGGAGCTGGCTGCGCAGGGCCTCCGCCGAGGGCGGCTCGCCTTGCCAGAGATAGTCTTCGAAGCGTTGCCGCGGAACCACCCGTCCCCCGTACCGCATGAGCAATTCCAGAACCATGAGACTTTTCCGCGCCAGTTTGACCTCTCTGCCGTCAACGGTGACAAGCTGATCCGCAACCACGTAGCGCAAGGGCCCATGGCTGAGGACGAAAGCGGTATCGGACAGTTGCCTGGAGCGGCGTATCAACGCCTTGGCGCGCATCAATACTTCCTCCAGAGCAAAAGGTTTGGTGAGATAATCATCGGCGCCACCGGAAAAGCCCTGCGATTTGTCTTCCAGCGCCGCACGGGCCGTCAGTATCAACACGGGTGTTGCAAGCTGCATATCCTCCCGCATTTGCCTGAGCAGGTGGTAACCATCCATGCCTGGCAGGCCTATATCCAGAAGAACCAGATCGGGGGATTCGTGCGCCAGTTTCTCCAGGGCGGATTTCGCATCCCGCGTTATGTCGGCTATGAAGCCTTCGCTTTCCAGGGCGAGCAGCAGGTTCTCGGCAATGGACAATTCATCCTCGACGATCAGAACGGTATAGGGAATCTGCTGCTGGCTGTTTGACATCGGGATCTCAAGGGTCGAGCTTTTCACGTTGCACAGAAGTTGGGAATTTAGGCTGCAGCGCCACCCGGTGGTTCCTGCCGCATACCGTAGGGGGATTGCGTGAACCGATAAAGCGGTTTACACGAATCAGCCCAAGCTGATTTCATGAATTGCCCCTTGGTTCCATGAGCACGCAGCCCAAATTTCCGAATTATGAATAAAGACGCATGCCCGAACATGCTACCAGTCTGTGTGTGAAAAAAACGTTGTGCATAAGTAAATTCAAGTAAATACAATAAGAATGGTTATTGTTTGTATTATTTTCTCTTCCTCTGGCTCTATTCAATGAAAATTTGACGCACCTCCCTCTATCCTTGCCGAATCCATGTCTTTTCACACCAGACTGGCCGCGTTCTGGCTCAGGTTGCCTGCAGTCGCGGTTTTCGATGGCTTGCACATGCGTGCGGGCTTGTGTCTCACGTTTTTCGATTCCAGCAGAGGAAATTTCACAATGCGTCATGAAAAAGACAAAGAGCGGACGATGGCTCCGACCGTCACGTTGTTGTCCCTGGAAACTTTTCAGCCCGCGTTCTGCCGCTCGGCCCTGATGGGTGCCGTCATCGGCGGTGCGATGGGCATTGCGCCGCTGACCCATGCGCAGAATGCCGATGGCGAGCAGCCAACCAGGCTGGATCCGGTCATCGTCAGCGGCGAGGCGCTGAGCGACTACCAGGCGCCGGCAGCTGCGAGCAGCCCGAAATTCACCGCTCCGCTGCTGGATACTCCCAAGTCGGTCACCGTCATCACTGAAGAGCTGATGAGAGATCGCGGCGCGACATCCCTGCAAGATGTCTTGCGTACCACACCGGGCATCACCCTCGGCTCCGGCGAAGGCGGTACGCCGACGGGAGACCGTCCTTTCGTGCGGGGCTACGAGGCCAGCACCGACATTTTCATCGACGGGGTGCGCGATTATGCACGGGGTTCTCACGAGATATTCAATCTGGAGTCCGTGGAAGTCATCAAAGGCCCGAGTTCCGCCTATACGGGACGGGGCGGCACCGGTGGCAGCATCAACCTGCAAACCAAAAAGCCGCAGCAGCAAAGCTTTGCCGAAATCGGTGCGGGCTTTGGCAACGACAGCCAGTGGCGCACCACGTTCGATGGTAATTACGCGTTCTCGGAAACGATTGCGGCGCGTCTGAACCTGATGAAGATGGGCGGCGACGTTCCTGGTCGTGGCGGCCTTGCCATCGACCGCTGGGGAGTGGCCCCTTCCATTACCTTTGGCTTGGGCACACCGACACGGCTCACGCTTTCATATTCCCAGATACACAACGACGACATGCCGGACCTTGGCGTGCCGTTCAGCAATGCCGCCCGCCCTGGGCGGGTAGAGCCTCCAAACGTCGATCGAGACAATTTTTACGGACGGCTCAACGCGGATTTCCGGGAAAATGAATTCAAGACCGGCTCCGTCATCATCGAGCATGATTTTTCAGAAGGGCTGGCGGTACGCAACGTCACTCGCTATGTCGAAACCCTGAACCATTATCTGATGACCAGGCCGACGTTCGATAACTGTACGGCAACCTCTGGCCCGCCTTGCTCCACGGAAGGCGCGGACGTCCAGTTTCGGCGCGATGACCGGATGCGCTGGCGCAGCAGTGAAAGTCTGGTCAACCAGACCGATCTGTATGGCAGCTTCCACACCGGAAGTTTCAAGCATACGTTCAGCCTGGGAGCCGAGATCGGCCGCGAGCGCATCTACAACAAGAGCATGACCGGCGGGCCTGGCAGAGAGCATGATTTCCTATGGAATCCGAATCCCAACCAGCACTATGATTTTGACATCATCTACGGTCCGCGCACCGGCGCCGGCGAGATAGAAACACGCTCTCTGTATTTCTTTGACACGATGGAAGTCACCGAAAAACTGTTGGTCAACGCAGGTGTGCGCCACGACAATTTCGAGGTCGATGACTACACGAGCAGCCGTTCCGACAATTTCTGGAACTACCAGCTCGGCCTGGTATACAAACCCGCCGAGAACGGAAGCATCTATCTGTCGTATGGCACGTCATCCAACCCCGCCGGTGAAAACCTGGGGCAGGGCGGTGGTGCCGATGGTGTTGGAGGCGCCGCGCAGATTCGCGACGTGAAGCCGGAGAAAAGCCGCAGCTGGGAACTGGGCACCAAGTGGGATGTGCTGAATCACGCGCTCTCTCTCACGGCCGCCATCTTCGAGACGGAGAAGACGGACGCCCGCTCGACGGACCCGCTGACCGGCGATGTGACACTCAGCGGCAACAACCGTGTGCGCGGCGTGGAGCTGGGTGCTTCTGGCGCCATCACATCCAGGTGGAATGTCTGGGCCGGATATAGCTACCTCGATCCGGAAATCATTACCTATCGCAGCGGTAACAGCGTCTTCGATGGCAACCAGATCAAGTTCATTGCCGAGCAGAGCGCCAGCCTGTGGACGACTTATGAAGTACTGCCGAGCCTGTCCGTCGGCGGTGGCGCGACGTATACGGGCATGCGTTACGCCAACGACGCGAATACGCTGGAGCTGCCGAGCCATGTGCGTTATGACGCAATGGCCAGGTATGACGTGAACCAGCAGATATCGCTGCAGTTCAATGTCAACAATATTTCCGACGATGAACTGTACGACGCATCGCACGTCGGCATCTTTGCCAATGTTGCGCCAGGCCGTTCCTATATGTTCAGCGCCACTTACCGCTTCGATTGAGTAAGTTGGTGCGGGAATTTGGCCATGCTCCCCGGGAGCATGGCCTGTTTCTCGGCGCTTTCCAAAGGGAAGAAGAGATCATGATGCTTGTCATTCCTGATGTGTTGACGCAGGCCGAAGTGGCGGAGGCTCGCGAGCTGCTTGAACAAGCGAACTGGCACAGTGGCCGCGAGACGGCCGGTTATATAGCAGTGACACAGAAAAGCAACGAGCAGCTCCATGTCCATGATGAGGTTGCCGTCAAATTGGGGCAGCTGATTCTTCGCGCGTTGTCGAGCAATCAGTTGTTCATCTCCTTCGTATTGCCACTGAAAATTTTTTCGCCCATGTTCAATCGCTATCGAGGCGGCGGAGAGTACGGCTTTCACATTGACAATGCTATCCGTGTCGATCCGCTATCTGGACAGAGAATTCGCACGGATGTTTCTACTACGGTATTCCTGAGTAATCCGGAGGATTACGTGGGAGGCGAGTTGGTTATCAATGATACCTACGGTGTGGAGAGCTTGAAGCTGCCCGCCGGGCATGCCGTGGCCTATCCATCCACCAGTCTCCACCGCGTCAATCCGGTTACCCAGGGGCAGCGTACTGCCTCTTTTTTTTGGGCTCAAAGCATGGTTCCGGACGATGCGCGACGCGCCATATTGTTCGATCTCGATAACAGCATTCAGCGTCTGGCTACGAGGCAGGAAAATGTAGATGAGGTGACTCGGCTGACGGGTACCTACCACAACTTGGTTCGTCAATGGGCACAAGCCTGAGGAATTGATTGATTGGAGATTTACTCATGAGCGAGATCATGGCCGGTCCCGGAACCGAGCCACAACAGCGCCTGCTGGCAGCGGGTGTGCGCCCCACCGTTGCTCGCATCGGTGTCTTGCAAATCCTGGAGACAGAGGCGCCGAGACGTCTCACCATGGATACGGTATTTCATCACTTGCTCGATCAGGGCCTTGGCTTGAAGCATGCGACTGTCTATCGAGCACTGAGGATGCTCGTCGATCACGGCTTGCTGTCGCGTGAGTGGCGTAACGGCATAAGTGGGGCTAAAGCGCTATATGGACTCATGACGCCCGATGCCGGATCTTGCGGCGTGGAGATCAGGTGTAAGGAGTGCGGACATGCAGTGAACATCAACGACATTTCGTTGCACGAGCAACTGCGGAGCCTGGTGCGTGATGGCGGGCTGGAGCTGGCCGCGCAGCCAATGACAATTCTGGGTCGGTGTATACGATGTGAGCAGTGTTCATCATCGACCTCTCTACCGCAATCGCGATGAAGTTACCGCGCTTCTGCTGGCCGCCTGTCCGTGCCTGGCTGATGGAAAAAGTCAGGACGCCTGCCGAAGTACTATCTTTCACTGCTGTAACGAGACAGGACACTATGGATTGCAGCTGCTAGAATGCCTGAAGTTGGTTGGAACCCCTAGGAGACGCAAATGAGCGAAACAACAGAAAAAAAGCCTTCGTCTGACGGCATGGCGGACGCGATTGCCGCGCTGGTGATGATCACCATCGTGATTGGCGCAATGGTTTTCTGGCTCAGCAGCCACCCCGGCTGAGCCATGCGGAGCCGCGTTCGCGGCTCTTGCGCGTGAGGCGCCTGCCCTGGGGGCAGGCGTTTTACATTCCGGAGCTTTTCAACACCAGCTTTATGATGGTGATGAGAGTGCCGATAAACAGCACCGTAAAAATAATACCGGCCACGGCAAAGGTCTTGATGTTGCCGTGTGTGAAGTCGCGTTCCCGGTTCTTGTGGCTTTGCACACCAAGCGCGCCCCACAGCGTACTCTTCACGATATCGAAAAAACCGGGCTTTTTTGACTTCCTCTCATCATTCATGGAATGAAACCTCGCTCAGTAGCCCAGTGTCGGGCTCAGCCATCTTTCCAGTTCGGACGTGTCCATGCCCTTGCGGGCCGCGAGTGATTCTACTTGATCCCGTTGAATCTTGCCCACGTTGAAATACTTCGCGCCGGGGTGCGAAAAGTAGAGACCGCTCACTGCCGCAGCCGGCGCCATGGCGAAGCTGTCGGTGAGTTGAATGCCGATGGCGGCCTCGGCGTCGAGGAGGGCGAACAGCGTGGCTTTTTCCGTGTGGTCGGGGCACGCCGGGTAGCCCGGCGCGGGCCGGATGCCGCGGTAGCGCTCGCGGATCAGGGCGTCGTTGTCCAGAGTCTCATCCGGCGCATAGCCCCAGAACTCGGTGCGCACGCGCTGGTGGAGGCGTTCGGCAAGCGACTCGGCGAGGCGGTCGGCGAGTGCCTTGACCATGATGGCGCTGTAGTCGTCGTTGTTGCCGGCATATTCCTTGGCAAGCTCTTCGGCGCCGCTGATGGTGACGGCGAAAGCGCCCACGTAATCGGCCACGCCGCTGTCCCTGGGCGCAATGAAGTCGGCGAGCGAGTGCATGACGTCGCCGGCCCCCGGTTTCTGGGTTTGTTGGCGCAGTTGGTGCAGTACCGCCTGCGGCGTGTCGCGCTCCTCGTCGCGGTATACGGCGATGTCGTCGCTGCCGACGCGGTTGGCGGGCCACAGCCCGAACACTGCGTGGCCGCGCAGCTTGCCTTGCCCGATGAGGTCGTTGAGCATGGTCTGGGCATCGTCGAAAAGGTTGCGCGCCGCTTCACCCACGGTTTCATTGTCGAAAATGGCGGGATATTTGCCGACGAGGTTCCAGGTGATGAAGAACGGTGTCCAGTCGATGGTGGGGAGCAGCTCTTCGAGTGGGTAATCGTCCAGCACGGTGACGCCGAGGCGCGCCGGAACCGGTGGCAGGTAATTCTTCCAGTCGCCATCGAAGCCTGCGGCAACCGCATTTTCATAGCTGAGAACGGTGCCGCGCGGTTCGCGCTTGGCATGGCGTTCGC